>JANPBK010000071.1:0-7794 GCA_031430395.1 Cyclobacteriaceae bacterium | reverse complement strand
ATTCAAACTCATGTTGTCCAGCATGATCGTATCTACTCCACCCACCAGCAACACTTCTTCAACTTCCCTTATGGTGCGTACCTCAATCTCAATTTTCAATTCCTTCTTTTTTTCTTTTAGGTAGCGGTGTGTGTTTTCAATGGCCTTTTGTACACCGCCCGCCATGTCAATATGATTGTCTTTCAACATGACCATATCATACAAAGCAAAACGGTGGTTTTGTCCTCCCCCAATAGCCACCGCCCATTTTTCCATGATGCGAAAATTAGGAGTGGTCTTGCGTGTATCCAACAATTTGGCAGAGGTGCCTTCAATCAATTGGCAGAGTCTTTTGGTATATGTAGCTATACCAGTCATGCGCTGCATACAATTGAGGACTAATCGCTCAGCCGATAAAATGGATTGCGCTTGACCTGTCACTTCAAAAGCTATTTCACCTTTAGACACGATGTCTCCGTCTTTCTTAAAGTAAACTACATTTAGAAGTGGATCAATCTGATGAAAAATAATTTCTGCTAATGTTAGTCCGGCAATGATACCGTCATCTTTAATCAACAGTCGGGCTTTACAGGGTGTGTGCTTGGGTATTGCACCAAGAGTGGAGTGATCTCCTTCACCTATATCTTCTTCTAGAGCTGCTCGAACAAATGAATGAATCGCTTCATCGGTGAGATACGCAGTTGAGGTCATTCTTTAATAAAACTGATCTCGTGAACAAAGTATTTTTTCTCTGATTCTTTCACCCGTACTAAAACATTATAGCTATCAGCTCCACTTTGGTACTTTCCAATGGCGTATTTAAGTCCACTCGGAGAAGAACCTGTATGCACAATATTGAATTCGGAACCAGGATGCTTCTTGAAGAAGTCCCCAAGCACAAATTCTGCCTGTGTCTTGCTATAATTATTTACCTCGCCTTCAATATTGATATCGGCAGATTGATTGAAGTATTTGACGGCTTCTTTGGCATTATTTGCCTTGATGGCATCCTTAATGGGAGCAAAAATCTCAACCTGCGCACAAGCATTCACATAGATAAAAGCCAAAAACACAACACACATCCATATTTTCATTCTCATAGGTTCTAATATAGGCCAAAAGTATGCCATTATCGGGGTTTGTAAAAAATATTGTCGGTCAAATTAGCAGAACATTTACAATTACTATTCGCCCTCATTCATTAGCATAGTTTTGATCACCTATTCCAATGAATGAGCCTATATTTGCGGCTTATTCAAAAGCGATATGAACAAGAAAGTACTTTTAATGATTTTAGATGGCTGGGGTATTGCCAAAAACCTGAAAGTATCAGCGATTGACCATGCCCAAACTCCCTACATCAATTCATTATACCAAAAATATCCTCATAGTAAGTTAGAGGCTTCCGGGTTGGCTGTTGGGTTACCGGCAGGCCAAATGGGTAATTCTGAAGTAGGTCACATGAATATTGGAGCGGGAAGAGTGGTCTACCAGGATTTAGTTCGAATCAATAAAGCTGTTGAAGAAAAGGAGTTAGATGAGAATCCAACTTTGCTTGCCGCATTTGATTATGCGAAAGCAAATAATAAATCAATCCACTTGATAGGGCTAGTCAGTGACGGTGGTGTTCACTCTCACCTTGAACATGTGAAGGGGCTTTGTACCATCGCAAAAAAACGAGAGGTTAAAAATCTTTTTATCCATGCCTTTACTGATGGCCGAGATACTGATCCGAAAGGGGGACTTGGGTATTTAACTGATTTGCAAAATCATCTTAACAAAACGACTGGAAAATTGGCCGGTGTTGTGGGTCGCTATTTTGCGATGGATCGTGACAAAAGATGGGAACGCGTAAAACTAGCGTATGATCTTTTGGTAAAAGGAGAAGGTGAAAAATCTACTGATCTCCTCGCCACATTAAAAAAATCGTATGAAGCCGGAGTGACGGATGAGTTTATCAAACCAATGGTAGCTGTTGATTCACAAAACAATCCAATCACGACAATTAAAGAAGGGGATGTAGTTATCTGCTTTAATTTCCGAACGGACAGAGGCAGGGAAATTACTATGGCCTTAACTCAACAAGATTATCCTGAACAAGGGATGAAAAAATTAAAGCTGTATTACGTCACCATGACTAATTACGATGATTCTTTTCACGATGTGAAAGTGATGTTTGATAAAGATAACCTGGAAAACACATTAGGAGAAATTGTATCAAAAGCTGGTAAAAAACAAATCCGAATTGCGGAAACAGAGAAATACCCTCACGTTACTTTTTTCTTCTCAGGCGGGCGAGAAGAAGTTTTTCAAGGGGAATCAAGGCTCATGTGTCCATCTCCAAAAGTAGCTACCTATGATTTACAACCTGAGATGAGCGCTAATGATATCAAGAATAAAATTATACCAGAGCTGGAAAAAGGGTCTGCGGATTTTATTTGTTTGAACTTTGCAAATCCAGATATGGTAGGCCATACTGGTGTTTTCTCTGCTGCCGTGATAGCCGTGGAGACGGTGGATAAATGTAATGAGGCGGTGACAGAAGTAGCACGTAAAAATGGTTATGCCATCATCATTATCGCAGACCATGGCAATGCAGACATCATGGTAAATGACGATGGCAGTCCAAATACTGCCCACACAACCAATTTAGTTCCTTGCATTTTAGTTGATGATTCAAAATCCTTCACTAAAATAAAGGATGGTAAATTGGGCGATTTAGCTCCTACCATTCTTACGTTGATGGGTATTCCTATCCCCAATGAAATGACGGGTACCATACTGGTTGAGAAATAATTGCTCAGAAAAAAGTATAAAACGTTTTGTCTCTTCATCTGTCTAATGGTCCATCAAATTATATTTAATTACAAAATCAGCGGACCTCTCTTGATGGTCATTCTGTTGCTGGGCTGTCGGCCTAGTCATCTGAAAGAATATGATAAACCCTATTTTGATTTTGACAGTCTGGTGGCTGCCCAAATAAAAATTGTGTCGTCACAAAAAGATTCTATTTATAAAATTTCTGAGTTAGACACCAAGAAAGACTCCTCACGCTTTGCGCTGGATAGCACACGACTGGCTCATGAATGGGATGTCTTTCTTCAATTGGATGCAATGAATAAACCGATGTATAAAGGCCACTATGAGATCACAGAAAGCACGGACACAAAAAGTAATTTACGTGTGCGGAGTTATGTGGCAAAGCCCCAATCTTACAATAAAATAAAATTTTCAATTCCTTTTGTCCGTTTTTACTTTCACGAAGATTTTAAAAAATTAAAACGCATTGAATCGCAGTACGTAGAACAAAATGCACTTTACTTTACAACCCGAAATCTATTGCTAACATTTGATGACCAATCGGGAGAGCTATATATTAAGAATTATCTCATCAAAGGATCGCAAAAAATGATTCTTAATGATACTGTAAAATTTAGTATCAAAGGAAGTATCGAATAACAAACAATGGCCAAACGAGTAGGATTAGAAGAGGGCGAAAAACGCAAGTTGAATAAGGAAGGCATCCGCAAATTATTGGGTATTTTTCGCTTTGTCATCCCGTACAGAAAAACTTTTATACTCGGTCTAATTGCATTGGGCCTTTCCAGTGGAACGCTTTTATCTTTTCCGTATTTTGCAGGTAAATTATTAGATGTTGCGCAAGGGAAAACCGGATTCGTGCTAACAAGCATTAATCAGATTGCCGCTGCCCTGATCGCTATCCTCGCGATTCAAAGTGTCTTTTCATTTCTTCGCGTATATACCTTTACGATTGTCAGTGAAAAATCGCTCGCTGATTTACGTCATGCTGTGTATTCTAAAATAATCTGGTTGCCGCTATCTTTTTTTGATAGCCGAAGAGTGGGTGAACTCACGAGTCGTATCACCTCTGATGTGGGGACACTTCAAGATACATTTACGTTCACTTTGGCTGAGCTCCTTCGACAAATACTTGTATTACTCATTGGTATTCCGCTTATTTTTATTCTAACCCCCAAGCTAACGGTTTTCATGTTGCTTACTTTTCCGGTATTGGTAATAGCCGCGTTGTTTTTTGGAAAGTTCATTCGAAAATTATCGAAGAAAACACAAGATCAATTGGCGAGTGCAAATGTCATTGTAGAAGAGACCTTACAATCCATTGCTGTTGTAAAATCATTCACGAACGAATTATTTGAGGTTACGCGCTATAAAAAGTCATTGAATGAAGTCGTAAAGACCGCTATTCATGCATCAAAATACAGAGGTCTCTTTATATCGTTTACAATACTTGCCCTCTTTGGGGGCATTGTGGCCGTCAGCTGGTACGGAGCGTATTTATTGCAAAATGGTCAATCAACCGTTGGTGAATTATTCTCCTTCATATTATATACCACCTTCATTGGCGGCTCTATTGCCGGATTGGGCGATATCTATAGTTCACTTCAAAGATCTATTGGGGCCTCCGAAAGAGTCCTGGAAATTCTGGACCAAACGGATGAGAGCAGTCACTCAACTAAATCACTTAAACTCAAAGGAAGGGTAGAATTTAAAGATGTTTCGTTCGTGTACCCAACACGAACTGACTACGAAGTTTTAAAATCTATTAATTTTTCTATTCAACCGGGTGAAAAGATTGCGCTGATTGGTCCCAGCGGTTCGGGCAAATCAACGGTCATTAGTTTGCTCATGCGATTCTATCAAGTCAATAGTGGAGGTATTCATGTAGATGGCCAAAGTATATCAAATTTCAATTTAACAGACTATCGCAACAACATAGGCATTGTACCACAAGAAGTGATTTTATTTGGGGGCACCATCCGGGAGAACATTGTTTATGGAAAACCAAAGGCAACAGAAGAAGAAATAGTCAATGCTGCCCGACAGGCAAATGCATGGGAATTCATTGCTCGTTTCCCAGAACAACTTGATACACTTGTTGGAGATCGGGGCGTAAAACTTTCCGGTGGTCAAAAGCAGCGTGTGGCTATCGCCCGAGCGATCCTTAAAGATCCTTCTATTCTGATTTTAGATGAAGCAACAAGTTCGTTAGACGTTCAATCAGAGAGTTTGGTGCAAGAGGCCCTAGAAAAACTCATGCAAAATCGCACCACGATTGTCATCGCTCATAGACTTAGCACCATCCGAAAAGTAGACAGAATATTGGTACTGAAAGATGGTCAAATTGCAGAATCCGGATCTCATGACGAGCTTACATTACGTGACAATGGTATTTATAGTAACTTGCTAAAATTGCAATTGGAGCTAAATTAAATGAAAGGTGAAGGTCAAATTTTAAGAGATTATGCATTGCGTAAAACGATAAGTCGTTCGGCTATCTTGCGCTTGTTCTTACATCGACCCTTTGCTCTATCTTATACAGATATTGAAAGAGAAATTGCAAGTGGCTTTGATCGTGTGACCATATACCGTACACTAAAGACTTTTGTCGATAAAGGGGTTGTACACAAAGTGCTGGATGATGGTGGCAGCTTAAAATACGCCCTCTGCAATGATCTCTGTAGTACGGAAGGTCATCACCATGAACATGTTCATTTCAAATGTATCAAGTGTGGCCATACTCATTGTCTTGATAGCTCAAATATTCCAGAAATCTCATTACCCCAAGGTTATCAGGCGAAAGAAATTAGTCTTTTGATTCAGGGAATATGCCCAAAATGCAGCTAATTCTACTAAAAGCGGTTTCCTTTTCTTTAAATCTGTCATCTATAACCCAAGTAGGTTTATTTGTAAAATATATTTGTAAATTTGGAAATTGAAAATCCGTTAAACCTTGTTTTCTCTATTGATTACCTTCACCATTCTAACTTCTAATCCCTAATTCTGGCAATGCTTCTTTTCTCTCTGTTTAGAAATCAAAGCCATGAAGAGACTGTTCTTTTTGGTGTTTTCGCCTCAGTTATTTTTGTGTTTTTGCTCATCGATTTAGGCGTTTTTAATAAAACTGCCCATAAGATTACTACGAAGTCAGCTCTTTACCAGTCTATATTTTGGGTATTGGTTAGTACTGCTTTTGGCTATCTCGTATACCTCTACGACCCTGGTAAAAGCGATGCAATGGTGGAATATTTTTCTGCCTATTTAACAGAATATGCGCTCTCGGTTGACAATATATTCGTCATTCTTTTAATCTTAAAATATTTTGATGTAAAGGAAGAATACTATCACAAAATTTTGTTTTGGGGTATTTTAGGAGCTGTTCTTTTTCGTGGAATCTTCATTTTTGTAGGCGCTCTGCTCATCGCTCAATGGCATTTTATTCTTTACATATTTGGAGTGTTTCTTCTCTATTCGGGTATCAAAATCTATTTCGAAGACAGCGATGAAAAAATTGATCCGGAAAAGAACCCCATCCTCAAACTGTGCAGAAAGTATTTGCCTATTACGAAGGATGAGATGGGTGGAAAATTCATCGCGAGAGTGAATGGAAAATTAATGTTTACTCCCCTCTTCCTGATTATTATTTTAATCGAAACAACAGACTTAATATTTGCTGTCGACTCCATCCCTGCTGCCTTTGCCATTACGCAAAATGAGTTCCTTATTTACACCTCAAATATTTTTGCGGTAATGGGATTGAGAGCTATGTTTTTCTTACTTTCTGGTGTCATTGATAAATTCTATCTCCTTCAGAAAGGACTTTCCATCATTCTATTCTTTATTGGGGCTAAGATGCTGTTGGAGATTATTTCGTTCAAGATCTCTCCTCAACTTTCATTTGCCGTCATCATCGCCACGCTTACATTTTCAATTGTCCTTTCAGTAGTCGTTCCTCAAAAGGGAAAAAAAGAATCGAAAGAAATTGAGTAGTTAGTGAATCTCTGAGAAGAAATCAGCCGGCAATATTTTTAACAAGTTAGATATTGTTAAAAATTGTTGGGGGAGCGATATAACTACGAAAGTTGGGATGGTTTTTAATACACGTATTAACAATTGCTGCATCTTTTGCTTTTCTTCCTCGGTTAGTTCATTTGATTTTGCTGTCTGAATCAGCGCCATTAATTCTCTGTTCGCTTGAACTTCCTTAATGATTTTCTCCTTATGGTTTACCGCAATGCGTGCCATCCGCTTAATAAAACGTTCGCTTATTTGATTGTAGTCTTGTTTATTTTGTAACGCATTTAACTGATCCCAATGTTCAAGAACAAAACCTTCAATGGCCACCATGCTATTTTCCAAGTCATCCTCTGTGAATCGCAAGTGTAAACACAAACGCTTTAAAAACTCCTGCTCGTTCCCCTCTACTTTTTTATCTGACCATATAGTAATAATTGCCATTTCGAGGAAATATTTCTTGAGTATCCAGGAATTATTAGTCGGCAGGTTAATTTCCTCTACCTCAATTCCATTTTCGAAAATTAAATTGGCTTCCTTCTTTTTATCTGAAGATAAATTGGCGCTTTGTAGAAAATATTCCAGAAGTTTTCGCTCTTCAAATTCTACTACTTTGTTGGCATGGGCTGCTGCTGCAATTATTTTGACAACTGAAAACCTTAACTCATCCCTTTCATATTTAAAAAAATCGGAAACAATTTTATCAGCATGGATATGGATCCATTGACCAAAAATGAAAATATCTAAAAATAAAAGACTATTGTGGAAAAACTGTATCCAAAAATTATTTTTAAATTCTGAACTGTACTCCACTCGTTTGTCAAGAATTTTTTCAGCTAACTCCATGGGCGTTTTCTTTGTTCCAAAAAGGGTGTTGGCTGTTATTGCCAATTAAGGAAAAATTGAATTGTATAAATTGCCAATACTTTAGAGGGTCTGAAGAACTAACATTGATAGCTCTTCTTGAGTTCTTATCTCTTT
>JANPBK010000070.1:0-5307 GCA_031430395.1 Cyclobacteriaceae bacterium | reverse complement strand
ATTGATCATGCTTCCCGAAACGGTTTGGCCGATGTTGGCGCTTGTAACTGTGGCACTCCCACCAATCGTAATGTTGGCATACACTTCCGCAGCTGAAAGAGCGGTGGTACCATTAAACAAAATTGTACCTCCTCCATTATTGAAAGTACCTGTTGTAGTAAAATTACCCGCGATACCTAGGGTACTAGCAGGTGCAGTCATTGTAAATGTGTTACCGATCGTAACCGCATTCAAATTCATAGTGCCGCTATTGCTGATCACGGTTGTTCCACCAAAGGTTACCGTTCCTGCCCCTGCATTGACTACTCCTGAAGCGCCAACTGTATAGTTAGCAGTAACACCATAACTGATGGAGGGTGTAAATCCTCCATTGACAACCAAATTTCGGAAAGAAGGAGCGATAGATCCGGTTAGGGTAGCCGTGGCACCGGTAAAGGTAAACGTTGCCCCTACTGCCGTAGTGGAGGTGCCATTACTTATATAATTTCCATCCAGCGTAATGCTATTGGCTCCGTTGGCAAATGTGCCCGCTGATAAAGTCAAGTCACCATTAATTTCAATGTTCTTGGTAAGGGTTAAAACTCCTGCTGCGCTTTTAGTGAAATTGCGCACGATAGCTGATGGTGCAGTTGGAAGTTCATTACTTGTATTCAGTGCACCCGTATTGGCATAAGCAACATCGTACACTCCCAAAGCTGATGGCGTATTTGTGAGAATACCGGCTGTTACATTTATAATCCCAGTGTTCTCCATTGTAATGCCACTGTGAGTCAACGTGCCTGCTGTTAAGTTTAACGTAGTAATTTGAAAAGCTGAAGAGGTTGAAAAAGTGACCCCCGCGCGGTTCATGGTGAACGTACCGAATAGTGAGGGTGACGGAGAAAATAAGAGGCCTGCAGAGATAGCTCCTGCACCTCCAACGATGAACGAAGTATTACTTGAAGAATCGATGTTTCCTCCTGTTTGATTAATTATTCCGTTGATTGTTAAAGTAAGTCCATTTTGAACAAAGCTTCCACCTGTTTGAGTAAATGAATTGAGGGTAAGGGGACTTTGCATGTTCACATTTCCTGAAGTCTTACCAACTGTTACATTGATGGCACCTGTTACCGTTAAAGACGGGTCTAAATCAATACCTTGATTTGCGGCAGCTCCAATAAAGTTAATGTTTGCGTTTCCAGCACCTGTACGATTTATTTGTGTGCCTGGAGATGCAAGAAAGTTACCACCATTGAGAATGATATTACCTGTACCCGCACCGCTTACAATATCCCAAATTCCCAATTGAACTGAGAAATCTCCTCCATTAACCTGTAGAGTGCCAGTGCCTGTTGTGGCATTCCTACTGGACGTAGCAGAAGTGGAAGAAAAAGTAACCGCTCCTGCAACATTAACGGTAACCGTTCCTGTGGACGCGAGCCATAACGCGGCTGCCTGAGTACCATCACCAATATTGAGATCTCCACCAATGGCTAGATTCACCACACCAACCCCGCTTAGAAACATAAGCCGCCCAGTAGTTCCTGTTCGAACCACATTCACATCGCCAGCAATATTTGTAAATCTGCCCGCCAGGTTTGCATTGCCTGCCGCTAAGTTGGGACAATTGAAAGTGAAGTTTCCGATTGATTGAGCCCAAGTAGCACCAGCATTGCTAGTCGCGGTAAGCCCTGTTACAAGGATAGTAGAAGTAGCATTCCAACTAGCGGTTAAAAGTGTGCCCCAAGTTGTATTTCTGTGTTCATAAGTCGATCCGGCATTGAATGATGTGTTAATAGCAGTCGTTCCTGTGATAACAGCAGCGGGTAATTGAACCAAGGTACCATTCACTTGCGCTGTACCTGTTCCTGCTAAAATTAAGTCTGCTGCAGCATTACTTACATTCATTTGAGCACCTGCATCAATAGTCAATGTACCACCTGTGTTAACAGTGGTCTGGTCAATGACCAATGGTGTAGTAGAATTATATACTGCAGAAGCAACACTGACAGGACCTACAATAGAAATAGATGTTGAATTCGTTGAGATGGGGACAACTCCCCCAACCCAAGTGGTCGTTTGATTCCACGGACCACCAGCACCTGTTGAAACAATTGCCTGAGCAAATGCTGCACTAGGGGCCAACAAAAGAAACAACATCAACTTTTTCATCGGATATTCATTATTATTCTAAGATACAAATCTACTCAAATTATATACCTAATAAAAGTCGTTTGTAACCGGAAAATAGTGATTTAAAGTGATTTAGCTTAGTTTTATAATTATGGGAATCTCTAGAAACCTAAATCACGTGTCAGACTGAGCTAGTCGAAGTCGTTTTGAAATACAAAAAGCCATAAGTTGGTTTCGACAAGCTCAACCTGACAAGGTTTTTAGAAATGCCTTTATAGAATTTTATAAAATAATATCCGATAGAAGCAGTAAAGAATTAGGCAACAAGTTAATTCAATAAAATTGCCTTAGATACTGATTATTAGCATATTATATTCAAATAGGTCACTGTTGGTATTAACTTTTCTGATTTCATTAAACTGCAGAATAAACCCTGAAAATCTTGTAGTGCCATTGTCCGGTTTGAATAACTGGCTATCAAATTATATTCATCTCGAAAGCTGAGCCATGACTGATCGATAAATCCTATCTTTCTACTCTAAACCGTTGGTATAACAGGCCACTTAACAAAATCATCATTAATAGCGGATTGACGATGAGTCGGTGAATAAATGACAATAATGGAGTGGATATTTCTGCGTCTCCTTCTAGCAACAGCTTCAAGGTTAAATAGAAAGGCAAGACCAACATCAATTCAATCACAAATACCCATGAAGCTAATTTGAGTTCAGCCTTGCGATTGAAAATGGCTATGAACAAAAGCAAACAAAGCGAGTCGTTAATGATAAGCCTCGACAGGCGATTCATAATAAATGGTAAATACTTGACCTGATCCGTGAATGGGATCTCCGGAAACCAAAGCCACTTACGCTGAAAGATATAGACTAACGTCATCAGGCAAATCGCCAAAAACCCTAACATCCACCTAGCCCACTTGTGTCTTTCGGGAATGATCATTTGTTATTCCATTAACTTTTGAAATCCAAAACCACCACAAAATCACCACTACAAAATAGAGGAATGCTGTAAACAAGTATTTGTGCACGTAGTAAAAATAAGGTGAATGATCTTTGGCCTGCTGAAATAAAACAATGATTCTCGCCAGATTGAAAATATGAATAACCACTACTCCTAAAAGAGTAAAAAGTGCAGTGCGCTTAAGTGTCCCTTGATAGGCAACTATAAATGCTACGAAGACAATAAGTACATTGATCCCATTACATCCTTCGAACACATTAACGATGGTATCATGCGTTGACACTTCTACCAAAGCGATCGTTGGTTTGTTCGGATTCGGCATTGTAATTATGGGAGTGCCGGTAGCTGTGATAATCACACTTACCTGATTCGAAATCCATCGGGTTGCAGGATCACTTTGCGGATAATAGTGATTGATGTAAATTCCGTAGGCCAGATTACCCAAGATATAAATACCGAGAAACTTGACTAGAAAAAGTAACGCAGGCTGAAACTCTTTCATCATAACAATCGATTCGCTGGAATACCAACTACGGTTAAGCCACTTTCGATATTATTGATCACAACCGCGCCCGCTCCGATGGTGCAATGTGCACCAACAGTTATATTTTGCAGCACTTGAGTACCGGTACCAATGAGCGTTGATTCTCCAATCACTACATTTCCTGAAATGTTGCAGCCAGGCATGACAGAGCAAAAGTCACCCAGCCTTACATCGTGGCCGAGCGTACAAGCTAAATTAACAATGGTGAATTTACCGACTACAATTCCAGTTGTAAATATGCAGCCCGCTGTAATGATTGTACCTTCCCCCCATTCATTTTCTACGCTTCCTAACAATGCTTTTGGATGAATAATAATCGGATAATTAATCAAATTATTATTTATTCTTTCTACAATTGATTCCCTGCTGGCTGCATCCGCAATTGCAATAACGATCGCACACGAAGATTGAATTGCATTTACATCGTTAATTCCTCCCAGTACCATTAAACCATCTACACAATCATTTTTCCGTCTTCCATCATCAAAAAAACCAATCAAATCCCATTGTTGATCAACCTGATTAATTTGGTTTATCATCAAAGCTACCTCGCGACCAAGCCCACCTGCACCATATATGGCTAATTTCTTCATCCGGCTTACTACTTGATTACACTATAATGTTTGAACGTTGAATACATTTTTAATAATTGCAACAATTCTTGTTAACTCTTTCACCGTTAAACTGCTTCCCGAAGGTAGGCATATTCCATGATCGAATAAATTTTCGCTGACCGCTGATCCATAATAAGGCGCACCTTCAAAAACAGGTTGGAGGTGCATCGGTTTCCATAATGGGCGGCTTTCAATGTTTTCACTTTCTAATGCCAGTCTGATTTTATCCCTTGAGACACCCGCACTTTTCGATGGATCAATAGTCAGACAAGTGAGCCATCGGTTAGAATAACTCCCTTCTTGTTCAGGTTGAAAAGCAACTCCGGGCAACGACCCTAATTCCCGAATATAAAACTCAAAATTGGCTCTTCGCTGCACAACTCTTTCATCAATTACTCTTAATTGTCCCCGCCCAATGCCGGCACAGATATTACTGAGACGGTAGTTATAGCCAATTTCAGAATGTTGGTAATGGGGCGCCTCATCTCTTGCCTGGGTAGACAAATATTTAGCTTTCTGTACCCATTCCTTATTACGTGAGACCAGCGCACCTCCTCCCGAGGTAGTAATGATTTTATTGCCGTTAAAAGAAAAGATGCCGATGTCACCAAAGGTCCCCAGCTTTTGTTTCTCATACGTAGCACCTAACGCTTCAGCCGCATCTTCGATGACAGGTATTTCAAACTCTTTGGCCAGCTTCATGATCTCTGAAATACAACATGGCATACCGTACAAATGAACAATGATGATCGCCTTCGGCTTTTTACCTTTTATGATTCGATCTAGAATAGCCTCCCTTAACAATTCAGGATCCATGTTCCAGGTCTGGTATTCTGAGTCCACAAAGACAGGTGTGGCTCCTTGATAAACAATCGGATTGCAGGAGCCTGAGAAAGTAAAGGAAGAACAAATTACTTCATCCCCTTGCTTGACCTGGAGCATGATTAATGCAAGATGAATAGCTGCAGTACCGGAAGAAAGAGCTACACAAAAATCCGTTGCTGTATATGAACACAATTCTCTTTCAAAACCGTCTACATTAGCACCCATTGGAGAAAT
>JANPBK010000069.1:0-22455 GCA_031430395.1 Cyclobacteriaceae bacterium | reverse complement strand
ATGGCGCGGTAGCTCAGGTGGTTAGAGCGTTGGATTCATAACCCAAAGGTCGGGGGTTCAACTCCCCCCCGCGCTACAAAAGGCAGCTTAGGCTGCCTTTTGTTTTAGTATCTTGATCCATTGCTGTCCCTTTGTGGCGTCATTTTTGAAGTATGTTTGCATCTCCTGATGAAAAAGATCGATAAGCTTATTATTACCTCCTTTCTGGGCCCCTTCATCATTACATTATTAGTGGTGGTATTTATCTTATTGATGAAGCAAATGCTGATCTATTTTGATGATATTATTGGGAAAGGTCTAGAATGGGGTGAACTAGGCTCTTTGCTATTTTACTTCTCCATATCTATGATTCCAGCGGCCTTACCATTAGCTGTACTAATGTCGTCACTAATAACTTTCGGAAATCTGGGAGAACATTTTGAACTAACAGCTATCAAGAGTTTAGGGATTTCCCTTACACGAAGCTTAGTTCCACTCTTTTTTATAGTACTACTGATAACAGGTTTTGCCTTTCTCGCGAATAACTATTTGGTGCCTAAAGCTGCTTTGGAGGCTTATAGCCTATTGTATGATATTAAACAAAAGAAGCCTGCATTAGACATTAAAGAAGGGTCATTTTACAACGGTATTCCTGACATCAGCATCAAGGTGAATCATAAATTTAAGGACGGAGTTACGCTTAAAGGCGTAATGATCTATGATCATCGAGGCAAAGTAGGAAATAAAGAAGTGACAGTAGCTGATTCAGGGAAGATGTATACCATGTTCAACGACCAGTATTTGAAATTGGAATTGTTTAATGGCTACGACTATACTGAGGGAAGCGGTAGTGGGCAAGATGAAACAGGACGTTCTACCAGTGAAGAGACCTATCGTAGAACAAAATTTGCAAAGATGCAGGTAGTTCTTGATCTATCTTCTTTTGGCATGACGCGTACCGAAACGAAGTGGTTTAAAGGAAATAGAATCATGCGCAATATTTCAGAACTGGATATGGATTTGGATTCGGTACAAGGAGAATTGAAGACACAGAAGATTGGACTTTATACGACCCGAGGCTCCATTTTCAATTTTCATTTTAAAAGAGATTCAATTATATTACCTAAAGACTTGAATGATTTTAGGCTAAAAAAGGATTCCATTGCATTAGCTCGGGTAGCAGAGAACAGCTCGTCTACAGGATCGCAGACGACTCCTAACTATAATGTTTTTAAGCCTACTGTTTTCATCGCGTCCGCAGCCATTAAAATTCCGGATTCCATCTCAAGAAAAGAGATAAAACTTTCCGACAGTATTTATAAAAGCACATCAGCCAGTAAGACTGAAGTGACCAGCGCGTTAAATAAAGTAAGGATGGTCAAAAGCCAATTGCAGAACTATAACTCAAACACAGACGGGCAAAAATCAGAATTTGTTGTTTTTAGAGTGCAATGGCATAAGATATTAGCCAATTCTATTGCTTGTTTAGCCATGTTTCTAATTGGTGCTCCATTAGGATCAATTATAAAAAAGGGAGGGCTTGGTGTACCGGTTTTGGTATCCATTTTATTCTTTATACTATTCTATGTGTTAGATCTTTTAGGCGTAAAATGGGCCAAACAAGATCTTATTTCAGTGCCGGTAGGTGTTTGGCTCGCCAACTTCATTTTATTTATAATTGGGATGATTTTTTTAAGGCAGGCCAGAGTTGACGCAAGACTTTTTGATTCAGACTTTTATCATGTTGTTATCGATAAAATTAAAAAAAAGGTATCCGTTTACAGGAGGCTACCAAAAGTTGTATAGAATTTGGAATTTGTGCCTTATTCATCTATTTTTGCCCGATTATAAAAAGATACAACAGATAAATTAAAGCGATGCAACTCACCTCGGAAAAGAAACAAGAACTATTCAGCAAACACGGTTTTGCTAAAAAGAAGACAGACACCGGCTCACCAGAGTCTCAAATTGCCATGTTCACGACTAGAATCAGTGATCTGACTGAACATTTGAAAGAGCATAAAAAGGACTTTTCAACTCAACAAGGCCTCGTTAAGCTCGTGGGTCAGCGCAAAAGACTGCTTAACTATCTCCAGCGCAATAACATCACCCGCTATAGAGCAATCCTAGCAGAATTGGATCTCAGAAAATAAATTTAAAATCAATCCGAATAGGGAACCACAACATTGGTTCCCTATTCGTTTTTATAAACTTGGGGATTCAAACATTGGTTTGATATCGCCATAAATCCTACCCAATGAATTCAACAATTATTACCAAAACATGCAAGTTGCCAGATGGCCGTGAAATTAGTATTGAAACCGGCAAGCTTGCACGTCAGGCAGACGGAGCGGTAGTATTGCGTATGGGCAATACGATGCTTCTCGCTACAGTAGTTGCGAACCAAGCTCATAAAGAAGGAGCAGACTTCTTACCAATGTCGGTTGATTATCAAGAGAAATTTGCTTCAACCGGTAAAATACCGGGCGGATTTTTAAAGCGTGAGAGCAGACTTTCAGATTATGAGATATTAATTAGTCGCTTGATAGATCGTGCCATACGCCCTTTATTTCCAGATGATTATCATGCAGAGACTCAAATAATGATCCAACTTATTTCTGGTGATTCTGATTCTCTACCAGATTCATTGGCAGCATTTGCAGCTTCCGCTGCTCTTTCAGTTTCTGATATTCCTTTTCAAGGGCCAATATCAGAAGTTCGTGTTGTGCGTGTAGAAGGGAAGTACATCATTAATCCCACGTTAGCTCAAAAAGAGAAGGCTGATTTAGATTTCATCGTTGCGGCTTCAATTGAAAACATTTTAATGGTTGAAGGAGAATCGAAAGAAATCAATGAAGAAGACATGTTGGAAGCTTTGAAACTTGCCCATGAGGCCATTAAGGTTCAATGTCTACTTCAAATTGAATTGACAAAGGCTACTAATAAAACGGAAAAGAGAGTCTATAATCATGAAGTGAAAGATGAAGCATTCAAAGCGGAGCTTCACAAGCTTTTATATGACAAGGTTTATGCTGTGGCCCTTCAACAGTTAAAAAATAAGCATCAGAGATCAGAATTATTTGGAAAAATTGTAGAAGACTATCTAGCAGCACTACCTGAGGACACTACGGTGAACAAAGATCTTGTAAAGAAATATTACAAAGACATACAAAAGAAGGCCTGTCGCGATCTAGTATTGAATGAAAAAGTAAGATTGGACGGTCGTAAGACTAATGAAATCAGACCTATTTGGTCAGAGGTTGATTATCTGCCAATGGCACATGGATCGGCTGTATTTACAAGAGGTGAAACTCAATCTTTAACTTCTGTAACACTGGGTACTAAGTTAGATGAGCAAATGATTGATGGAGCTATGTTCTCTGGAAGTAATAAGTTCATTTTGCATTATAACTTTCCTTCATTTTCTACAGGTGAAGTGAAGCCTAACAGAGGGCCGGGCCGTAGAGAAGTTGGTCATGGTAATTTAGCTATGAGAGCATTGAAGCAAGTGCTTCCAAATATGACCGAAAGTCCTTATACAATTCGTATTGTATCAGACATTTTAGAATCTAATGGTTCGTCTTCAATGGCGACTGTATGCGCAGGTTCATTGGCGTTGATGGATGCAGGTATAAAAATTTCGGGCCCTGTTTCAGGAATCGCAATGGGAATGATCTCGGATAGTGTTACAAAGAAATATGCCATCTTATCTGATATCCTAGGTGATGAAGACCATTTGGGAGATATGGATTTTAAAGTTACAGGCACTGAAAAAGGCATCACAGCTTGTCAAATGGATTTGAAAGTTGATGGGTTGACCTATGAGGTATTAAAGGAAGCATTGGATCAAGCCAAAGAAGGCAGAGCTCACATTTTAAATGAAATGAAGAAGACTTTGTCTGCTTCTAAGCCAGATCTTAAGCCACATACGCCTCGTGCTACGACCATTGTCATTGACAAAGAGTTGATAGGTGCCGTAATCGGACCAGGTGGAAAAGTGGTACAAGACATACAGAAAACTACCGGAGCAACAGTTGTGATAGAAGAAGTAGGCAATAAAGGCATTGTGAATATCTTCGCTAATAATCAGGAGGTTATGGATGCTGCGGTGAGACGTGTGAAGGCTATCGTTGCCGTACCGGAAGTTGGAGAAGTTTACTCAGGAATTGTGAAATCAATTATGCCATTTGGCGCATTTGTTGAATTTATGCCTGGAAAAGATGGATTACTGCATATCTCTGAGATTAAGTGGGAACGTCTCGAAACAATGGACGGTGTGATGCAGGTAGGTGAAGAAGTGAAGGTAAAGTTGGTTGAAGTCGATAAAAAGACTGGTAAATTCAGACTTTCTAGAAAGGTTTTACTTCCAAAACCTGCACAGAAAGAAGAAGCACCATCGGCCTAATCTTTGCTAGTGCTGTTTTTTGGAACTAATTTTTCATTTTTACGTGTTTGAAAAAGGGTAATAGAAAGAACACAGATGAGACAGTTAAAAATAAGTAAACAGATCACCAACCGCGAAAGTCAGTCGCTTGATAAGTACTTACAGGAGATTGGCAAGGTAGATTTACTAACACCTGATGAGGAAGTTGAGCTAGCGAAGCGGATTAAAGAGGGAGATCAAATTGCATTAGAGAAATTAACTAAAGCAAATTTGCGTTTTGTTGTTTCAGTAGCCAAGCAATATCAAAATCAGGGGTTGTCACTAGGTGATTTGATCAATGAAGGTAACTTAGGATTGATTAAAGCAGCCCAACGCTTTGATGAAACACGGGGATTTAAATTTATTTCCTATGCCGTTTGGTGGATTCGTCAATCAATTCTACAAGCATTAGCAGAACAATCTCGAATTGTTAGATTACCTCTCAATAGAGTGGGTTCTTTAAATAAAATTTCTAAGACTTTTTCTGAACTCGAGCAAAAATTCGAAAGAGAACCTTCTCCAGAGGAGCTAGCAGAAGTATTACAAGTAACGACTGCCGAAGTGGTTGATACGATGAAGATTTCAGGGCGTCATGTTTCCATGGATGCACCTTTCGTACAAGGTGAAGAGAATAGTTTACTGGATGTTTTGGAGAATGACAGTGAGCAAACTCCTGACTCCGGCCTGATGACTGACTCTTTACGAAGAGAAGTACAAAGAGCTCTTTCTACTTTAACACAGAGAGAGTCAGATGTGATCGCCTTGTATTTTGGATTAAATGGGGAACATGCCATGACGTTAGAGGAAATAGGCGAAAAATTTAGCCTTACCCGTGAGCGAGTTCGGCAGATAAAAGAAAAGGCAATTCGTAGGTTGCGTCATACCTCAAGAAGCAAGGCACTGAAACCTTATCTTGGTTAAGCATGTAATGGAAAAATAACACATAAAGGTCTCTGAACAGGAGACCTTTTTTAATAAAATTTTGTTCGATATCTATGAATGACAAAAAATTGAAAGTAATGATTATCGGATCCGGTCCTGCCGGTTATACTGCGGCTATTTATGCAGCACGTGCCGGACTAAAACCTGAGTTATATACAGGTGGCCAGCCTGGTGGGCAATTGACCATTACGAACGATGTTGAGAATTTTCCGGGTTATCCTGATGGAATAAATGGACCCCAGATGATGATGGACTTACAAAAGCAGGCGGAACGTTTTGGAACGAAAATACATTATGCTCTTGCGACAGCCGTTGATTTTTCTTCTTATCCACTGAAAGTTACAATTGATGAAAAGCAAGTCATTGAGGCGGAAGCGGTCATTGTCGCGACTGGAGCTACTGCCAAGTACCTGGGCATTCCTTCAGAAGAAAAATTTGCTAATAAGGGAGTTTCTGCCTGTGCAGTATGTGATGGTTTCTTTTATCGAGGTAAGGAAGTAGCGGTAGTAGGCGCAGGAGATTCTGCCGCAGAAGAAGCTACGTATCTCGCTAACCTTTGCCCAAAAGTCCATTTGATAGTAAGACGCGAAGAAATGCGTGCTTCCAAGATCATGCAGCAACGTGTAAAGAATGCTCCTAATATAGAAATACATTGGAACTCAGAGACGGAAGAAATATTAGGTGATGAGAATGGAGTAAATGCAGTGAGACTGATCAATACTAAAACAAAAGAAAAAAAAGTAATTCCAATCAGTGGTTTCTTTTTAGCTATTGGACATAAACCGAATACAGATATTTTCAATGGCCAGCTTACCATGGATGAAGCAGGATATGTTACGGTAATACCCGGAACTACCAAGACGAATGTTCCTGGTGTTTTTGCAGTGGGAGATGTAGCGGATAAAGTATATCGGCAGGCGGTTACAGCTGCTGGCACCGGATGTATGGGTGCGTTAGATGCGGAGAAATTTTTAGTTGCAAAGGAGGCAGCGTTAGTTCACTAGTACTTCAACTTTTTCAGTATTATGAAATTAGATATTCTGGTTATTGCTGCTCATCCAGATGATGCCGAATTAGGTTGTGGAGGTACGATTGCGAAGCATGTTGCATTAGGTTATAAAGTTGGTATAATTGATCTGACAAAAGGTGAATTGGGAACGCGCGGTACTGAACTGACCCGACAACAAGAAGCTACCGATTCAGCAAAAATTCTTGGACTTACAGTACGTGAAAATCTAAATTTTCGAGATGGCTTTTTTAGAAACGATGAAGAGCATCAATTGAAGTTAATTCAAGTGATACGAAAATATCAGCCACAAATAGTACTTGCTAATGCCATCCATGATCGTCATCCTGACCATGGCAAAGGTGCGGAGTTAGCATTTAATTCTTGTTTCCTGTCAGGATTGGCAAAGATAGAAACGATGCAAGAGGGCAAATCACAATCTTCATGGAGACCAAAATATTTATATCATTATATTCAAAGCCAGTTAATTGTTCCGGATTTTGTGGTTGATGTATCTGAGCATTGGAAAGCAAAGATGGAATCTATCAAAGCTTATAAAACTCAATTTTTCGATCCTTCGAAATCAAGCTTGGAGCCTGAAACATACATTTCAAAACCAACATTCATGACTTTTTTAGAAGGAAGAGGGAAAGAGTTTGGGCATTCAATAGGAGTAGACTATGGCGAAGGGTTCACCACCACAAATCGAATGGGCATTGATAACCTGTTTCAATTGAAATAGGCATATCTTCTAAAGTTCAACATTTACTTAGGCGCTGAGAGATGACTTCTAATCTCCCGCAATTACTAAAATTGGAATTTTTTCATGGTTGACTAAATCCTCTGCTACGCTATGAGTAAGGAAAAAGCCTGTCTTATCATGTTTGGTAATCGCTATCATTTGAGCGCCTGTCTTTTCCATAAATTGATCTATTCCCCATTCTTCATCATTCACCTCTACACTGCTTTGTGTACACAACAGATTGGGATAAGGCATGGTGAGCTCTTGAACGATATAATTGATGCGAACCTGATTTGCCAATTTGTCCCTGAAATTAACAAAGAGAATATGAACCGTTGCCTTCCATACCAAGGCAAGCCGCGCTACGATGTCAAATGCGCTTAGCACATCTTCTTGAAAGGTGGATGCGAAAACAATGTTTTCAATAGAGAACTGATTCGTTGGCAAATTTTTAATGACGAGAACAGGAACAGTGGCGTGTCGTACCACTCGCTGAGTATTACTTCCAATGACCAACTCCCGAATTCCAGTTGCTCCATGAGAGCCCATAACAACGAAATCGATATTCAACGGGTTAATATAATTTTCAATTTGTTCGTTGCCTTTATCGAATACTAGCAGGGGAGTAGCAGTGATACCTAACTTTGAAGCCTTCACCACCAACATATTCAGTTGTTCTTGTGCATGCCCTTTCGGTGAGTTTGAACTCTTGGCTCGGGTAATGTTTGGCACATGCATTG
Source organism: Cyclobacteriaceae bacterium (assembly GCA_031430395.1). Taxonomy (GTDB): domain Bacteria; phylum Bacteroidota; class Bacteroidia; order Cytophagales; family Cyclobacteriaceae; genus ELB16-189. Next base: position 14,623 of record JANPBK010000069.1, on the reverse strand, counting down.
ACTCGTCAGGGCTTGGCATAATATGTAGGAAATGAATAGAGGCCTTTACTTGAGAAGCTATTTGCATAGCCACAATCGTTGCGTTTTGAGCGCATTCTGAAAAATCAGTTGGAACCAAAATATTTTTCATAACTCCATTGGTTTATTTCTTGTCGGTCTACTTTTATTTTTTTGGTTTAATTGCATAGGTCCAAACAGGGCACTTCACGTGATTTACAACATCTTCCGTAATACTTCCGGAAACAAAGTGAGAAAGACCTTTACGTCCATGGGTTGCCATGACTAACATATCTGCCTTGATTTCGTTTACAAAAGCAATGATTCCATCAGGCTCGTAGCGATCGTTGCGGATGTTTAGGGTATAGTTGCGGAAATCAAAATGAGCTGCGTAGTCTTTTAATTCATTGTCTCGCACAAAATTGAATGGGGTATTTAAGAACAGGATATGCAATTTAGCTTTGAAAAAATCCTGCACCACTTTCAATTTCTTGATAAAGTCGGTTTGATCTAAGTGTAAGGAGGTTGGAAATACGATGTTCTTAATTTTAGATACCGGAACGGCTTTACGAATTGCGAAGACCGGAACTTTAGAAAACCGTACAATCTTTTCTGTATTAGATCCTACGAAAAATTCCTGTAACCCAGAGGTTCCATGCGTTCCCATGACTACTAAATCTGCTTTCTTATCTTCGATAAAGTCGCGAATCATCAGGGAAGCTGGCCCATGAAGGACGTAGAACTTTATATTCTTATATCCTTTTCCATATTTCTGTAACATCTTCCGATAACTCTTCTTTGCATCTTCATCCAATTCTTGAAGTAAACCTGCATTGAAGGCATAGGAGGGCATACCAAACGAGGCCTCATAAACAATTGGTATATCAATGACCTTCAATACCAATACCAAACCCTTGCTTTTAGTAGCAAGTTCGATCGCGAATTTAAACGCCTCTATGGAAGGCTCTGAAAAATCGCAGGGTACTATTATCTTTTTCATATCGTATTTTGTTTATCGTATTAGGTTGAAAGTAAATAACTTAACTTTGAACACTCTGAATTAAATTCTCAATATTTTGTCCTTAACTACTCATTTTATAAGTTGATAGCGAGATTCATCAATCACAAAACTCAATACAGGTAACTTGGAATGAAACAAAACACTTTCTGTAATGCCTATCAGATAGCCGGCTTTTTGTTTTCTTAAATGAGTGGCCATCGCGATGATATTAGCATTTCGTTTTTTCGCGCAAAGTAATATGCCCTCATCCTTTTCAACACTGTTAAGGATTACATAGTTAAACTTTACCCGCTTTTGGACAATGGCACATTGCTTCATTCTGCCTTCTATGGTACTATCATCCAGAAAATGATGAGGTGTGTTAATGTATGCCAAATCGATATTGGCTCCACTATCGTAAGCTAAATTCTTAATCGTATTCATGACGGTGTTCACATCTTCATCAAAGTTGGAGGCGAACAGAATTTTCTTGATCGGACCAAAAGTGAAATTCTTTTTAACTCCAAGAACCGGGCAATGTGCCATTCGAATTACTTTCTGTGCGGTCGAGCCAATGTATTTTAATTCTGTATCACCCGCTCCATGAACTCCCATTACGATCAGGTCGATTTTATTCTTCTTCGAGAATAATACAATTTGCTCAAAAGGAACGCCCCCGTTTACATGTGTAAATACATTACGATCTTTGAATAATGCCTGTTTGGAAAACCTTTCCAATTTCATTTTGGCGTCAACCAAAATATCCTCCAATAGAGGATACTTTTGCTGGACAGATACCGCAATTTTGTGCCAACCTACTGGTATTTTGGCGAGGTGCAAGAGATGAATATTGCCTCCTGTCTTACGAGCAATTGTAACTGCTGCTTTCGCAGCATTAATGGAGTATGGCGAAAAGTCGATGGGAACAAGTATATTTTTCATGACTAAATTATTTTTTCGATTTCTGACTAGTCAGAACATTAACTGTTTGCTTTAGCTAAGATACGTTGGGCTACGCTATAGAAAAACCACCTTCATCATCCAGCGTAATGACTTTCATCATGAACTTTAAATTATAATTGCTATTCCTGTGTTAATTTTTAAGATATAAATCTCTGTTACTATTGATTTTTATCATGGCAAGCCGTTAGTTGTGGATTGTACATTTACAGTGCTAATTATTTAAAGCAAACAATATGGGCTTACTAATTAAATCGAACGGTGGATTTCCATCTTTACTTTCAGATTGGCTAAATCCAGCTATGCTTACTTCTGATATCATGGATTTTGATTCAGAAGTTCCTTTCTCAGCTCTAAGACTGGGTATGAATGTTCCATCAGCTAATGTATCAGAAACTTCTAAAGAGTATTTGATTGAATTAGCGGCTCCTGGCTTGGAGCGCAAAGACTTCAAGGTTGAAGTAAATAAAAGTATGTTGACCATCAGTTCTGAAAAGAAAGAAGAAAAGAAAGAAGAAAAAGAAGGCTATACTCGGAAAGAGTATTCTTATAATTCCTTTAGCCGCTCCTTCACACTTCCTGAAAATGTTAAGGATGGTAACATTGATGCCAAATATCAAGATGGTATTTTGAAAATTACGGTACCTAAAAAAGAGGTTACTGTTTCCAAACCAGTGAAGGAAATAGCAGTTCATTAACACCGTTTCTAAAAGCGAGCCGCTCGGCTCGCTTTTTTTATACCCTATTAATCTACAAGCCATATTGAAAAATTGCCATGAACCTGATTAAGAAAGTAGTTATTGTATTTATCATGTTGGGTGCGATAAGTATCATTTTTTTAACGTGGTATTCTACGGAACATAGTATGGAAGAGGCGATGCCCATGGAGGTAAATGAAATCACTTTGCAAAATCACCTCTTAATTGCCACACAAGGAAGTAAATTCAAGCAGGCAGTGGTGGAAAAGACTATCGAGCAAATGAAAGAGCTTCCCGTGTATATCAAGGTGATTGATGTGAGTCAATTAGCTTCGATTGATGAGAAGCAATGGTCCGCTATTATCATACTCCACACGTGGGAATATTCTGCGTCTCCAGCAGAGGTATCTGTATTTATAAAAAAAGTTACAACCAATAAGTTGATTATATTAAGTACTTCTGAAAGGGGTGGTGAGAAAATCGATGGGGTGGATGCTATTACTGCTGCGTCACGGCCTGATGAAATTGCCAGTAGTGTTGAGATGATTGTAGAGCGCACCCGGACTATACTTAAAATTTAGAAAGAGTGAAAAAGTTACAATCGTATGCAATTAAACGTTTTAAAAGTCTTACTGATAGCCTAAAAAGCTATCAACAAGTGGAAGACCCTGAAGTCCTTCATTTAATAAGACTGGAGTCGAAGAAAATTAAATCAATGCTCAACCTCCTGAAATATGGGCTAAGTAAATTCAAAGCGCATAAACATTATATTCCATTTCGAACTATCTTTAGAAGGGCGGGAGAAATTCGTCAACCTGAAGTCATTTACAAACTGCTTTTACAATACCAGATTGATGGTATCACAGATTCACAAATACCAAAGACTGGTCAAGTAGAAGGGCTAAAATTAAAATTTAGAGGTGATGTGCCTCAATTTAAAGCATTAGTATCAGCTCAAAAAAAGAGATTAAAAAAATACATTAAAGCACTTTCCAAGAAAAAGACTCGAAAATATATCATTAAGAGAAGGCTAGAACTTAAAGGCCTTCTTTTCCCTCATTTTCACTCTGCTTCCCTTCATAAGACTCGAAAAATAATTAAGGAAGTAATTTTCCTACAATGGATGGATAATAAGTCTGTGCCTTTCTTTAAGAAGACGGAAAAGATTATTGGTCTTTGCACGATAAGCAGGTCGTATTAGGAATGCTAAATAGTGATACTTTTAAAAATCAGGCTTCTATTTTGATGACATCCTGCCAAGAGGATTTACTGAATCTTGAAAGGACTGTTCATTCATTCTATGGCAAAGGCAAAGTTTGAGGAATTAGTAGCCGGTGGGGACCTTCGTTCAATTGGTAAGAGCAATTTTATAGTAGGCTCCATTCATCATCAAAAGGATTTTGATATTTTGTATAAATGTCTTTCCCATCCGGACAGAAAGGTTGTCATGCGCACCGCGGATGCAATAGAAAAAATTACGACAGTTCATCCATTTTATCTGGCCAAACATAAATCAGCTATCCTGCGATTATGTGCTAAAAGCGAAGTGAACAAAGAACTTAAATGCCAGAGTAAAAGGGCTAAAAGAAAATAGACTTAGTAGACCACAAAGAAATTAGCATGAAGCGAGTCTTTCAAATGATTAAGATTTTAATGATCGATGATGTTGATCATTCACAACAGGTATAGGCAAATACTAATTTAGTAACATCTAATTCGCAACAAGAGACCGATCGGGTCAGGGTGGGTAGAGATAAGTACTGTAATAAGTATGAAACTGGTCATCTGGTAAGCAGGATAAAAACTGTTGACTTTAGTCAAGGAATTGTTGTTGAAGCGGAGAGAGGGATAGAATAACCACCGTAAAAAGTGCTAACCTATCAGATATCCGAAAATGGGGCTTAGGCCCTGTTTTTGTATTTTGTAATGACAATTGTCATATCTGTCCATGATAGCTATCATCCATTTCTAATTACACTTTTCTCTATCTTACAGTTCATAAATATTCATCCTTGCTTATGAATGATAAGTCATTAAATGTAACAAATCGCTTTTTCATTGCCGGGTTGGTGTTGGTCTCTTCCACTTTTATCATAGAACTAAATATGCCACACGTTCTGGCATCCGTGGGTTATGTGATCATTGTCTTTTTTATCTTGCAGTTTCCTCAAAATAATCGATATGCAATTGTATTTGGAATTGTCACTACACTATTTATTGTGCTTGGATATATTCTTACAGCCTCCTTTTATAAGAATGAACCCAGTGTGCCTCTGAATCGAGCTCTATCAGTGCTCGCAATATGGCTAGCCGTCTATTTTAGCCATCGGTTTAGGAGAATGATAGACGATGAAGTCCGAGGTAAGGAGCAGCTGAATGCGATTTTTAATAATGCGACTGAAGGCATGTTGATAATGAACAAGCTGGGAGAAATTATTCTTATCAACTCTTTTGCCGAGCGGTTATTTGGTTATGGTCATTCAGAATTGATTGGAACCAAGATTGAATCTCTTCTTCCTGCTCGTTTTCACTCCTCGCATCGTATTCAACGGCTTCAATTTATGGATTATCCAAAAAGCCGCCCGATGGGATCCGGGAGGGAATTATTTGCTATACGTAAAGATGGAACTGAATTTCCGGTGGAAATTAGTTTAGGACATTTTACTAATCAGGAGGGAACGTTTGCCATTGCCTTTATCATTGACTTATCTGAAAAGGACCAATCATTAAAAGCTATTGTGCAACAACAAAAATTAGCGCATACCTATTTTGAGCTAGCCCCTGTTTTGTTTGTGACGTTAGACTTAAGAGGAATCATTCTTGGAATTAATGAATATGGAGCTCAACATTTAGGATATCAGAAAGAAGAAGTGTTAGGAAAAAATTGGTTTAAGGAATTTTTAAACCCCGATATCGAACAAGATGTTTTTGGCTATTTCCTAAGTATGGTAGAAGGAGCGAACAATAAGATGGAATATGAAAATACAGTTTTAAATAAGAATGGTACAGAGCTTGAAATAAGCTGGCGAAATAGTGTGATAAGAGATTTAAATGGTAACATCATTTCAGTACTGGCAGCAGGAACAGACATCACAGAACGGAAAAAGCAGGAGCGCATCACAATTGCCCATCATACCCAAATACAAAATTTAAACGACCAACTCGAAGTTAAAATCCGTAAACGTACTATAGATCTAAATCAGGCACTCACCGAATTAACGGAGGCGAATCATGAATTAACCAAAAAAGAGAGATTATTTAAGTCCATTGCCCACTATTTTCCGGATGGTGTAATAGGTGTCTTGAATAAAGATATGAAATACATATTTGCGGATGGTGAGGAGATGCACAATATTGGACTTCTAAAAAGTGATAACGTAGGAGAGCGTGTTTTTGATAGTATTCACCCGGCATTGTCTGATCAAGCGGAAGAAAAACTCAAAGAAGTATTTAAAGGTTCTCGTATTGATTATGACATAACACTAAATAATCTCACGTATTCAATAAGTTCTGTTCCTCTACCGGATGAGAATGGAGTCATTAACGAAATTATCATTGTTATAAAGAATATTACTCAGCAAAAGAAAACCGAACTTAATTTGTATCGATCTATTGAAAAGGAAAGGGAATTAAGTGATATGAAATCCAAGTTTGTAACAATGGCTTCCCATGAATTCAGAACACCTTTGAGCACAATATTATCCTCGGTGTTTTTACTCGAAAGTTATATGGGTACTGATTTAGAAAATAATAAAGCAAATCATCTTGGAAAAATACGTAAATCCGTAAACAACCTTACCGCCTTGTTAAATGACTTTATACAACTCGGAAAACTGGAAGAGGGTAGAGTGAAGGTAAATTTAGAACCTGTTCAAGTCAGGATTTATTTGGAAGAACTTGTTCCGGAATTGGAATTGGTTAGAAAAGGTGATCAAAGCATCCATTGTGAATATTCCGGTGAAGAGACTTCGATCTTGTTGGATAAACAACTATTGCGAAGCATCTTGATTAACCTGATTTCAAATGCGATTAAGTATTCATCTATGGACGCAGGAATAAAGGCAACCGCTGACCTAACGGATAAGGAACTAATTATTAAAGTGGTAGATACAGGCATAGGAATTCCTGCAGATGAGCAACGCCATATCTTCAAACGTTTCTATCGAGCGCATAACGCAACTAATATTGAGGGTACAGGATTGGGATTAAATATTGTGAAAAAATATGTTCGTTTGATGAAGGGAAAAATTGAGTTTCAGAGCAAGTTAGATATTGGCACCACTTTTATTGTTACGTTACCTAGAATCCAAAACGCATAAAATCAATTAGCACTATAAACCATATTTATTATGCCTACGATACTTGTCATTGAAGACAATCAAGAAATGGCCGAGAATATTGCCGCCATTTTACAACTTTCAAAATATACTGTTTTAACTGCGCCCAATGGAAAAATTGGAGTACAAATGGCCCAAGAAAAGATTCCTGATTTAATTCTATGTGATATTATGATGCCTGAGTTGGATGGATATGGAGTGTTGCAAGTCCTTGTCAACGATCCGGAAACTGCGAACATTCCGTTCATTTTTCTAACAGCGAAGACTGATAAATCTGATTTTAGAACAGGCATGAATCTAGGTGCGGACGATTACATTACCAAACCATTTGATGGGTATGACCTATTAAAAGTGATAGAAATGCGGCTCAAAAAAAGTGATTTCTTAAGATCCACCCATCACAATGATCTAGAAGGGGTAAATCATTTTTTTAGTCAAGCAAAAGAATTGAAGGAATTCCAGAAACTTTCAGAAAAAAGACATGTCCGAATATGTCATAAAAAGGAATTCCTATTTATGGAAGGCCAAACCCTTAATGATATTTATTTTATCAACAAGGGAAGAATTAAAACATACAAGTCGAACGAGGAAGGAAAAGAGTTAATTACCGGGATACATACAAATGGTGAATTTCTAGGATATGCTTCATTATTAGAAGATTTACCGAGTCATGAAAGCGCCATTGTTATTGATGAGGCAGAAATTGCTATTATTCCAAAAGCGGATTTCCTTTCTCTACTATATTCCAGTAAGGATATAGCGAGAAAATTCATCAAGCTGCTTTCTAATAATTTAGCAGAAGCGGAGAATCGTTTACTTGATTTAGCCTATCAATCTGTAAGACAACGGGTAGCAGGTACACTGTTAAAATTAAAAGATAAAATGGGAACAGATGGGCATAAAGACATCATTACGATTGCCCGTAAAGACATCTCGAACATAGTTGGTACGGCTACGGAATCATTAAATAGAACACTTGCTGACTTCAAAGATGAAGGAATGATAGAATTGGAGAATGAGGGAATAAAAATTCTCAATGCTACTAAATTAGAGAAGGTAATGCGACTGTAACTTATAATTCTCCCTTAGCGGCTATGGATTCGATTACACACATTGCATTAGGTGGATTATTGGGAGAGGCTATTATTGGAAAGCAATTGGGTAAACGAGCACTTGTCTGGGGAGCAATTGCCCAATCGATACCCGATGTAGATTTCATCGCCTCTTTTTGGCTAGACTCAGCTCATAATCTATTGGCTCATCGAGGCTTTACACATTCATTCTTATTTGAATTCATGCTGATTCCTTTGCTGGCTTGGGTAACAACTTCCTTGTATTCCAGTGAAGGAATTAGTTATCGAAAATGGGCAGCCTTTTTCGGATTACAAATAGTGATTCATCTACTTATTGATTCTTTGAATGCATATGGTGTGGGTTGGTTATTTCCCTTTTCAGCCCATCGCTTTTCATTTAATGTACTTTTTGTAGCCGATCCGTTTTACTCGATTTGGTTAGGGGTTGCTTTCTTGGCTTTGGTGATGATGTCTGCGGATAGCAGATACAGGATCAAATGGGTAATGTCAGGATTGATAGTGTCATCTATCTATCTGGGATACACTTTTATCAACAAGTATCAAACCGATCATGCTGTTCAAAAGGTTCTTAAGCAACAAGGCATTTCTACAGTTCGTTATTTTACTACGCCTACGCCTTTAAATAATTGGCTTTGGTACGTGGTGGTAGAAGAAGCGAAAGGTTTTCATCTTGGATATCGTTCTGTATTTGACCGGAATGATTCTATTTTATTTACCTTTTTTTCCAAAAATGATTCATTGCTTGCGCCCATTCATGCGCGTAAAGATGTAAAGCAACTGCTTCAGTTTTCGCAAGGTTACTATACCATCAATCAGCGTTCTCACGCGTTGGTTTTTAATGAACTTCGTTTTGGTCAACGAGCGGGCTGGTATGATCCACAGGCTGAATTTGTTTTTCAGTATGATTTAACACATGCCGATCAAAATCAATTAGCTGTGCAACGAGGCCGTTTTGCCGGATGGAATTCGGCCAGTATCAATGCACTCATCAAGCGAATCAAAGGGAATTAAATAGTATTCCGAAAATGGATGGAAAAATTAATTTACCGCTGAGTTTCCTTTTTGTTTTGCTTTTGCATTATTCTCTTTGTTTGAAATAGAAAGTGAAGAGAAAGAAAACGGTTTGATAACTAACATAGGCACACCACTGAAAGAATCTTTTCAGAATACCAGCATGCTGAATTTGGTCTTCTGAAATGCGAAGGCAATCATTTTGCATAATGGCCTGCAATGTACTTTCTACTTGTAGTGCGAATTGACGATCGGCAACAGCGAGATTCAATTCGATGCTTGCATAGGCGCTAATTGTATTGATATTATAGGAGCCTACCGTAGCCCATTTACTATCATAGACTGCCATCTTTCCATGCAATATACTTTTCTGGTATTCATAGATTTCAATATTTTTAGTAAACAGCCATCGGTATAAGTAGCGCTCTGCATACTTTGCAAGCGCAATATCGGAAGGACCTGCTAATATCAATTTCACTTTTACCCCCCTTTGTGCTGCTTTTTTTAACTCCTTTCTGAATTGATCATTGGGGAGAAAATACGCTGACATAATGATAATGGTATTGGTTGCTTGACTGAACATGGTGAAATAACTATTTGTAATCTCCTTCTTTCCTCTAACCCAGTCATTTATTTTTACCAAGACCGGACTAGCTTTGAACTGTTCATAATAATTCGGTATTCTTCCTATCATTCGTTTTAATGAACCTGGTTTCACCCTTTGTTGACAGATATAAGTCAGCCAAACAGCAACTTCGCCCTTCGCATAAATGGCCCAATCCAGCCAAGCGGGCTGATCAGGCATATCATTATACCGGTTGCTGATGTTCATTCCACCAACTAATGCATGAGTATGATCTATGGTCACCACTTTGTGATGTAACCTTCTTCCTAAATAGAAATATTTACTTTTTAATAAGGGGTCGAACATTCTAAACTCCACTCCGGCTTCTTTGATGCTATCTATAAATGATTGGGATAGGTTACCAGACGCATACCCATCCACTAAAATGAATACTTTGACACCTCGCTGTGCCGCAGCTTTGAGTTCGTAGGCGATATCCGACCCTGTTTGGTCTTCATCAAAAATATAGGTTTGCAGATAGATCGATTCGTTGGCATTGGCAATCAATTTCTTCAGTAGACTAAAATACTCTTTTCCTCCGTGAATGAGACTCACTTCTTGAAATTCAGATCTACTCATGTTAACTTTTAAGGATGGATATACAGGCGAAGATACCAAACCCAGATTGGGCAAGATAAAGGAGAGTGGGATATTTACAACGGGTAGCATTGTCTTGATACTTATTATTATCGGACATGCCTAGAATTATTCATGAAAAATGTAGATCGGATAGTCGGCAGTTGAACTTAGTTGTTTAATCACGCTTTTATGAAATATGGATTCTATCAGCCCATGATGCACGGAGCAGAGAGCTAAGGCATCAAAATTATTTTCTCGCACATACTGATTGATTCCAAGGCCAACATCATCTGCATAGATGGTTTGAAAATTTACATCTGTTACCTGATGTATCATTTTTAACCCTTCCTGAATTTCTTTCGTTTGCGTTTCTTCCTCGTGAACATATTTCTTCTTTACCTGCAATATCGTAATCGATGAGTTTACTAAATTCGTAAACTTCCTTAATTGGATCATTGGAATTTCATGTAGGTCCACATAATCAAAAGCAAACACAATGTTAGATAGGTCTTTATACCCACATCCGGTAGGTAAGAGTAAGACGGGAACAGTCGATTTTTTAGTGACTTGATATGAGTGACTACCAAAGAAGAATTCATAGTAGTCATCTGCACCATTAGTACCCATCACAATCATATCATATTTTTTTGCCTGCACCGAAATCACATCACTCAATCTGCGATTGGCTGGTTCAACCTCTGATAGACAACTGATTTTAAAGACCTTCATTACTTCATAGCTGCGATCTTCAAGTTGCTCACCAATTGTTTTAGTAGCTAAATATTTACCCTTTATAACTTCTTGGGGTGCTACTGAAAAGATGGACTGAATATTTAACAGAGTCAATTCTGCGCCTATGTTTTTACAAAGTTTAGCTGCATAGGCAATGGCCTGATCGGCTGTTTCTGAAAAGTCCGTGGGACAAAGTACCTTTTTCATAATCTTGCTTTTCTCTTTCTATAATTTATATCGGATCATCCATGATTCCATCAGTAGTTTAATATCTTCCGGCATCACACTGATCATGTCCTCGACCTCACCTGGTGAAACATAGTCTGCCAATGTTTCTAAGACGGCATGAATCGCTATCATTACCTCTTCCTCGCTATAAAAATCACCTCTCCCTGCTTCTCGGTCACTGCGCGCTACTTTTTCCGCAAATTGTTCGATTGTTTTAACATGTGATTTTCCATGATGAAGTTTCCATCCATCAACATAAAGACCCTTTAATGCGATTGGAAGTTGTGTGATCATTTGTAATGATTCCTCGGTGGTGAGTCGTTGCCGAAGTACGTTAAATACACTTCGTAGTGCTCGCATTGCCCTTGTCTTATTATGTTCATCTCCCAGTCGTATAGAAAGTCTATTTAGGAATTCATCCCCTTTCTGCGCATATCTTTCAAAATCAGTAGACATATAGTGATTTATAAATTATACTGGCTTTTCGAATCTACCTGTAATTTCCATGATCTTAATTCTGTAGATGATTGTCTGGATCTTTTTTTCTACGATCAAGGGAGGGACAGAATGCTGTTTTGATGAAAAGGTTTCGTACGTGAGATACGGTGATAATCGATCCTTAATAATCTTCATCCCCTTGGCTTGGGCATTAGCACTTTTCATTTCTTGAAAAAGTCCCCATACTATAGCACTTCTCCAATTGGCAAGGCTCTCAATATCGTCAACTTCAAAACAGACATGAGGATTTTTGCGCATCATGTCAAGTTTCAAACCATGCGTGGTGTATAAGTAAATATATTTCCCTTCTACAGCATAATTGACAGGTACTACATACGTTTTGCCATCTGCGTGGCAGCCAATTCTGCCAACCATCTGACTCCTCAGCAGGTTATCTGTTTGTGATTTAGAAAGAGAGCCTAACATAAAGAAGTATTTAGGAAGTATTCTAATGCTACCCTACAACTGCCTATTTAGATGTTATAAAGCTACTTTGCTTTCCAAGATTATTCTATGATAGTTGTTGGCTGAGAAAATGATATAAATCACTTTGCCTGTTAGAGATAGAAGCAGGTGTGACTATAAGTCTAAAAATCACTTAACTGTCAGCCTGAGCTTGTCGAAGGCTATTTGCAACTCCCCTAATCAGGTTTCGTCCCGATAGCTATCTGGATCAACCTGACAAGGGTATTATTTTTGAGATGGCTTCTTGTAATTATTGTTTGATTATTCTCCCGTCTTCCATTTCAATAGTACGATGGGTATTATTAGCAAATTCCTGATCATGAGTAACAACGAGCAAAGTTTGCTTGTTTTCTTCTGCGAGTTTCTTGAAAATATCAAATACGACCAGACTATTTTTCTTATCCAAATTCCCGGTGGGTTCATCGCACATCACGATACTCGGGCTGTTGATCAGGGCACGGGCAATCGCTACCCGTTGCTTTTCACCTCCTGAGAGTTGGTTGGCTTTTTTGTTTGCCAGTGGTTGAATACCCAATGTATTCAACCTATCCATCGCCAGATCCTTCACTTCTGTTTCTGAATGCACTCCCAGTTTTAGACCGGGGAGCATTACATTCTCTAATACAGTAAATTCATTCAATAAATAATGAAACTGAAATACGAAACCGATTTTTTCGTTACGAACTCTTGCCAGCTGCTTCTCCGTTCTTCCTCGCATTGGTTCACCTCCAATGTACAAGTCGCCATCATAGTCGGTATCCATGGTAGAGAGGATATAGAGTAAGGTGGACTTACCACACCCAGATTTCCCAGTGACGGAAACAAACTCACCTTTTTTAATGATCAGGGAAACATCTTTTAAAACTGGAATGGTAACGGGGTCATGAAAACTCTTGTTGATGTGCTCAGCTTGTAGTACAATACTTTCGTCCATGCTATTTGCCGCGAATGATAATAACGGGATCTACTTTACTTGCCTTACGAGAAGGTGCCCAGCCCGCTAAATAGGTAGTCACCAACGAAAAAATAGAAGCAATTAAATAAAATACAGGATTGTAATTGATGGGATAGGTTCTAATCGTGGGTAGGGAAGGAGTATTGAATGGAATTTGATCGATGAACATTGAAAGAAGGAAACCAAAGAACAGCCCTAACAGGCCACCAAAAAAACCAATGCTTAAGGCGATCACCAGAAAGATTCTATTCACATCCAGACCAGAGAAGCCAGTCGCTTTTAGGATGGCAATGGAATCCATTTTTTCATAGATCATCATATTCAGAATATTATAAATTCCAAATCCGGCTACAATCAGCAATACAATTCCAACGGTGTAGGAGATCAATGACCGAACGGATGAACCGGTTTCAAATTGTGAGTTGGCGGTTTGAATGTCTTCCGCATCTGCTTTGAATAATTTTGCAAACTCCTTTGCTACGGGTGGTGCTTGTTTGATGTCAATCATTTTTAATTGAATATCAGTAACGTAGTCGCTTGGTTTGCCTAGTATTTTTTGAGTGGTGCCGATGGATGCATAACTCTGTACTTTATCTAACTCTTGCAATCCAGATTGAAAGAAACCTACTACTTTGAGTGAAAACTGTTGTTGCTTGGCAGTTGTTACCAAAACCACATCGCCAATATTTGCCAGCAGCTTGGCTGCCAATCCTTTTCCTAAAATAATACTGTTCGATACATTTTGTATGTCAAGTGGGTTTCCTTGAGTGACATAGTCACTGAAATGAAACAAGCTGCTCTCTTCCCTAGCATCGATGCCATTGATTACACCTGTAATGTCGATGGACCCATCTTTAAAGAAAACTTGTGCAGTGATTTTAGGCGCCACACCAGCCACCCGACTGTCTTTTCTTAAGGCTTTCATGATCGCCTGGCTATTGTATATTTCTTGTCGGCTGCTGCCTGATTTAATGGATCGTATAAAATTATAACTGCCTTTGTATTCTTTTGACAGGTTGATGGGTTGATCCAAATTAGGTTTGATCTCATTAAACAATCGGATGTGAGCGGTACGATTTAAGATGAGTCCATCGAGTAAGTCATTTAAACCAGTCATGAAACTCAGTAGTGTAATAAACATCGTGATACTGAAGGTCACACCGATAGCAGCAACCAATGTTTGCTTCCAGCGTGCCAATAGCAATGCTTTAGCTATTCGTATGATTAAGCGAGCGTTCATGGCTTAGGCTTATAAATCACATCGGTGGCTTTCAGCCCATCGAGAATTTCTACTTTTTGGTAGTCTCGTAACCCGATAGATACCTTACGCTGTTCATCTTTGTTTACCAAAACGGCAGAATCTCCGATCAGGTAATTTCTTGGGATGGTGAGGGCTTTCTCTTTAGTGTTGATAACGATATTGGCCTCGACCGATAGATTAGGG
>JANPBK010000068.1:0-15296 GCA_031430395.1 Cyclobacteriaceae bacterium | reverse complement strand
GCAATAATAAAATAAATGGTGATTGGGATAGTATGGCTTCTCATTTCAAACTGTCTTTAGGTTCAGACAGCAAAAATACTAAACCCTATTAGTCTTTTTCAAATATTACTCATCTTGATTTCATCCAGGGCTACCTCAGTTAAAGGCTTGGTAATAAACTTGATAACAAAATTATTATTTACAATTTTATCAATGTCGCGCTTATTGTCAGAACTAGATAGGATGATAACCTTGCATTTATTTCGAACCAACTCACCGAATTTTTCAAACTCATAGAGGAAAACAAAGCCATCCACAATTGGCATGTTGATATCTAGAAATATAATGCTCGGGAGATTTTCAGCATCCAGCTGAAATTCTCGCAAGTAATCTAACGCCCCTTTCCCAGAACTCTTCACTTCTACGCGTTTAGAAAACTTAGTTATTTCTATTATTCGCTTACTTATAAAATTGTCAGTGTCATTGTCATCCACCAACATTACTAAATCTAAGGTCTTATTTGTAGTCTCTTTCAACATTCTATTCATCGTTTACGCTATATCGAACTCTAGAAACCAAGATTATTAAACTTATTTCACACTCAAACCACAAAACTATCTATTTTTTTATGGGGACTGTTATTTCAAGCATTATATAACAAATCCAAGTAAGTAATTAGGCGATTACGTGCGATTTTGTCCGGTTACTTTTTGAGAATTCTAATCTTATCCCCCTCTTTTATAGTTAATTCTCTTTTTTCATTCCAGTCCATTAAATCTTTGATTGTCACACCATATTGCCTGGCAATTGCATACAAAGTATCACTTTCTCTCACATGATGAAAGAATGAATTCTCCGTTGAATTGGACATCGTGGAATCAGTCAGGGAATGTACTTTTTTATCCTCTTTAGCTGCCCATAAAATCATCTTCTGACCAATTCGTAGGTCATTGTTGATTGGAAGGCTATTCCACGCAACCAGTTGCATGACCGATACCCCATGTAATTTTGCAATGGAATAGAGCGTTTCCCCTTTGCTCACAAAATGCTCTTGGGCTGTACCTTCTTCACTAGGAAGAGTAACGATATCTTTAATTACTTCTAAGGTATCAGAAATAATGCTTTTTTGAATCGAAACAACTTGATGTGATGGCTTAACCTCCCAGTTAAAAGTTTCACTTTCCAATGCAACTGCTTCCTCTGTTTTTAGCTCAGGTTGAGTTACTGGCATTGTATCTTCTATTCTTTTCTTTCCTAACCAAACGCTTGCTCCAATACTGAGTTTACTCTCTTCATCTATTCGATTCCATTTTTTGAGAAACTTCAATCGAATTCCATATTGCTGACTAATCGACCAAAGATCATCCCCTAATTTTACTTTATGGCTTTGTTCAACGGATCGGCTTTTCTTCTTCTCTAAAAAATAAAATGATCCTGGTTCTACAGGTTGATCAATTTGCATTTCATTAAACCGTAGAAATCTTGACAGAGAGATGCCTGCCCGATCTGAAAGACTTGTTAATGATTCTGAATCAAGCGCTTTGATAGCTCTAAGTCCATTGATGGATTTTATTTCAGGAGCCATCAAGGATGCCTTTGCCTTTAAGGGCTTTGCTTTTGAAGCCTTATGCGATGACATCGTAAGCAACGTAAAATCTTTACCTACTTTCCCATTCGGAATAACTACTACATAGGACTTGTCACCCGGAATGACTCCATTCAGTGCCCACTTATTATACTGTTTCAACGTCTTCTCTTCTACCGCAATTTCATTGGCTAAATCTGCGAGTGATTTTCTGGTTTTCGATTCATATAAGATTGCTTTGACAAGAGGTTCTCCTTCTACCGCCTTTTCATAAGCTACTTTATGAGCAATGAATTTCTTAATATACCAATAGGTGTCAGCAGTAACTTCAAAGTGACGCTTTCCATTGTGTTTATCCCCAACGGCCCTCTTCACACCACCAGCGCCCATTTGATAAG
The DNA here is from genome assembly GCA_031430395.1 of Cyclobacteriaceae bacterium. GTDB lineage: Bacteria > Bacteroidota > Bacteroidia > Cytophagales > Cyclobacteriaceae > ELB16-189. The sequence continues at coordinate 13,334 of JANPBK010000068.1, read as the reverse complement.
CCTGTAAAGCCAATATCCAATTATCAAACTGTTCATTATTCTGTTTTAGATAATTGGCAGCCCCCCGTGAAGCAGAAGCAATATTCATGCGTTCGTCAATATCCTTATCTACTCGCATGCCCATACTGATAGCAGTAAAATCTTTGAACTGCCAAAAGCCAACCGCATTGGATGTAGAAACTGCATCCGCCACCAGCGAACTTTCTTGTAATACTAAATACTTAAGATCGTCCGGGACTTTTTCCTCATCGAATATCTTGCTGATAAGAGGAAAATAGGTTTTAGCGCGTTCTACTTTTACATTGAAATATTTTGGATGGCGGGTGAGCGCGTCCACATCCCGTTGAATCTCGCGCCTGGCGTCATCACGGATAGTGATCGTCATGTCCGCAAAATGCATCTTATGGGGCACGATAGGAGCTTGTGCATATGAGGCAGCAGCTCCGGAACAAATGAGTGCGACTGCAAAAAATCTCATGACCACAAAAGTAGCGAAAAGTTAATGAGTTCACTGATTCTCACCTTTAATTTTTAATTTTCTGTATGAGCATCAATCCATCCCGCAATGGAAGTAGCATTGCTTTTACCCGGCTGTCATCGTTGACCTTTCTATTAAACTCATCGATGGCTTTTGTGTCTTTATCATGCTTAGTCTGAACCACCTTCCCACTCCAGAGTACATTGTCGGCCAATATAAAACCACCATCCCTCACTTTATCAAATACCATATCATAATAAAGGCTATAGTTTTCTTTGTCCGCATCAATAAACACAAGATCGTAGGTAGTATCAATCGATGGAATAAGTTGAGCTGCGTCACCGATTCTGTAATCAATTTTTTGTTCCAGCGCTGCTTCTCTGAAATAGCCCCTCACCCGCGCTTCCAACTCTTCATTTACATCAATCGTTATGATCTTTCCATCTTTAGCGAGTCCCTCGGCCAGGCAAATAGCTGAATAGCCGGTATACGTACCGATTTCTAATATGGAATGTGGCTTTATCATATTGCTCACCATAGCAAGAAATCGACCTTGCAAGTGTCCCGAAACCATGCGGGGCATCAACACGTCTGCATGTGTATCCCGTTCAATGCGCATCAGCAAATCCGATGCTTTGCCCGTATGGGCATTTGCGTATGCTTCAATATCGAGTGGAAGAAATTCCATTTCTATCTATGCCTTATAACTATTTCGGCTCCATGATTAAGCAACTCAACTTCTTTTCATCAAACATTTCATTGGCCAATTCTTGCAATTGGCTGGATGAGGTTTGTTTAACTCTTTCTTGAATTTCCTCGAATGAGGTGATCTTACCCAAATCCAATAAGTTGCGGGCCATCATCATCATGAAACTAATATTGCTCTCTACCGCCATGGCTAAATGACCTAATATTTGCTCTTTGCTAGAGGATAATTGTCTGGATCCAAGCGGAGCATCAATTAGTTTATTCAATTCAGCTTTTACCAACCCTATACTCTTTGTCATTTGTGAGGGATCTGTTCCAAATGAGATCATAAAGATTCCGGTGTCAGTGAACGGCACAAAATGCGATCCAATAGAATATACAAAACCATATTTTTCACGGAGTGCAAGATTCAGTCGCGAGTTCATACCAGATCCCCCAAGGATGCTCGTAAGCATATAAAAAGGGCTGCGCTTTTCATCTGAAAGTTTGTAAGACGCACGCCCCATGGCGCAGCGTCCTTGTTTTACAACTCGCTGTAGCACTACTTCTTTGGGTTTATACCCCGAGAATTTCTTCCTTTTTTTTGTCGATACAAAAGTGGGGACATTGCCTAAATACTTCTCCGCCATCAGAATAACTTTTTCCATAGACACATTCCCGACACATGAAAAAACAATCTTCGAAGTATCTAAATGTTCTTTTACAAAGGATCTAAAATCAGATCGCTTAAAAGATCTTACTGTCTTTTCTGTTCCCAATGTATTCATCCCAAGAGAATGTCCTGAAAAAATAAGCGCATCAAATTCATCTTGCAAGGAGTCTTCGGGATCATCATAATACATGGACATCTCTTCTAAGATAACATGGCGCTCCTTTTCAATCTGTTGCTTAGGGAATATGGAGTCAAACGTAATGTCTGCTAATAATTCTACCGCTCTTTCAAAATAATCGTCTCGTAAAGAGGCATAGAAAAGTATTTTTTCTTTGTCTGTATAGGCATTCAATTCGCCCCCCAGAGACTCCAGGCGATTGATAATATGAAACGATTTTCTCTTTTTCGTGCCCTTAAAAGCCATATGTTCCCAAAAGTGGGCTATGCCTTGATTGCTAATATCCTCATCCCGACTACCGATATCGAGCATAATGCCACAATGGACAATTTTGGAAGAGGTAACTCTATTGTGTACCACCCGGATACCGTTTTTTAATGTGTAGATCTCGTAGTCTCTCATATTCTACACAAAGTTAATCATTCATACATACGCGACTGCAGATATTGGAGACTGGAAGCAGGAAAGGCAACTTTAAAAACTTTGTCTGTTAGCGCTAATCTAAATCTGCTTGTTAAAATTCATATATAAAGAATTCATCGACAAGTCCAACAATACATTGCCAGACGCAATCAAACGTGCTACCATAGCTTTGGCCCGCTAAATGTTCCTTGCATCGGTGATCAATTCTTCTACCCCCACAAGTCCAGAACTGCCAATCAGTAATCCAATACAACATCAACAATTATTTCCCATCTCCGAACGATGATGCCCAAATACGGGCAACCAATTTTTAGATAATTTTCATTTTATGTAAAATTGCCTTGTTATTTCTGGCATCCAAGTTGTTAAACAATATACCTATGGAGACACAAAAAGTAAAAACCTGTTTTACGATATCATTCACACAAGATCAATATCAACATGCATTGTCCTATGTGGAAGATATGTCCAAACATCCACAGCGTGTTTATTGGCAAGGGAAGGAAGGAAAGCCGAAGGAAGAATTGGTCATCGAACAAATTGCGCATCGGGTGCTTTCAGGTTTCTACAACAATGAACCCTTTAAAGCCGGAAAGCATATTGTGCGTATGGACAGTATGACTTTTTAGAAAAAGTTACTTTGTCTCCAGATCGGAAGACTTGCCTACAGAGTAAAAGGAATCAATACTTAAAAGAAAGTTCTATAAAGTAGAAGATATTGCTTCTTTACGGTATGCGGTATGAAATCCGAAACCAACAAATGAAGATTTCAAATTCTCTCCAACACTTTTTCAATCAACGATTCAACTACTTTTTGCGTATTCTTAGAAAACTTATTTTTAATTCTGTTCGCAATGATGGCGTTCACACTCAGTACTTCGTGACCAAGCATTCTGCCCATCGCATAATAGGCAGCCGTTTCCATTTCAAAATTAGTCAACCAGAAATCGCCTTTGTGGTAATAGTTTAAATCTTCCAACAAACGTGGAAACCGAATGGGAATGCGAAGTTCACGCCCTTGCGGGGCATAAAATCCGGGGCATGTAACTGTGTTACCCACGCGCATATCAAAAGCTAGTTGCTTGCGCAATGATTCGGAGCCTCTCACCACATAGGGCATAAATGGCAAGCCGGTTTTCTTTTGAATATCATGAGCAAGTCCCGCTTCATAATCATCCATGGGGAGGTCATAAAAAGTCATCAGGTTATCTAAGCCAACAGCAAAATCAGATACCAAATGAGATCCTACCGCAATATCTTCTTGCATAGCGCCAGATGTACCGATACGCACCACTTTCAATTTTTTCTTCCTCGTCTTTGGCTCGCGCGTTTTTAAATCAATATTTACTAAGGCATCCAATTCACTAAAAAAAATCTCTACGTTATCGGTGCCTATCCCAGTACTAATGACGGTGATTTTCTTGCCTTTGTACTTTCCTACATGGGTTATGAATTCGCGCTTGTTCATTTCAAACTCCACCTCATCAAAGAATTGACTTACCATGTAAACCCTGCTAGGGTCACCTACAGCAATAATCGTATCTGATATATGCTTAGGCAACAGATTTAAATGGTAAACACTACCATCCGCATTTAGAATAAGATCAGTTTCGGAAATTTTAGACATGGTTTTACACGAATTATTTTCTGCTACTTGTTTACTTTTTGAGCCGGGTTACCAAATACTGTTTCACCTGATTTGACGGGTGCAATAACCACAGATCCTGCGCCCAGGCGTGCACCCTTGCCAATGGTAACTCCTGAAATGATGGTTACCCCTGATCCAATAAACACTTCATCTTCAATGATCACATTAGCATTAATATTAGTGCCCGAGCCAACTTGCACAAAATCACCTAATACACTCTCTACTCCCACTGAAGCATTGGAATGAATAAGGCAGTAGCTACCTACTTTTGATGCGGGTGCCAGATAGCTTCCAAAATCGACAAAATTTCCGTGCCCGATTTCAGCTTTGGGTGAAACGAAGGCTCTTGGATGAATTGCGTTTACGGGTTGCACGTGCCGTACTTCTTTTAAAACTGAAACTAAATTCTTTCGAAGTTTAGTATCATCAACAGCAATGAATGCCTCACACTTCTTTCCAATTAGCTTCAGGAAGCCATCATCATCCGTATCTCCTAATACGACTACTTCGTCTATCTCTGACTTATGAAGTTTTTTATTGTCATCCAAAAAGCCATAGACAACTATTTGATTCGTCTCAAATATATCTTTGGCTGCGCGGCCTAAAGCATTTGCCCCAAAAATAATTACCGGATTTTCCATGTCACAAAGATAAAGATTGTTGCTACTCCTTGACCGAAAAGGTTAAACGTTTAAGTAAATAGTTTAGCCAAGGGTTTCCATAAGAGATGACAAAAACAAAATAGGGCAAGAAGCCTACCCTGTATCGTGAAATCGTTCCAAAATTAGGCGTAGAGAGCGCCAAAAAAATACACAACGTGATACAATAGATTAATAATGGAAATAGCCTGCTAAAGTCTTGATTTTTATAGATGAAGCCAATAAAGGAAGCCGAAAGAAAAAGCAACATTAAATTCTCAAGGGAAGCAAGAAAAGAGAACACGCCTGTTGCCTCCCAAATAAAAGGACGGAATAATCCGGAAATAATCGCATACGGAGAATTTAATAGAACACTCCAAAAGTTAGGCTGTAAATCGTGATAATGAATGATGGCATTTGGTTTGGAGATAGTTACATATTGATCATGATTTTCTACCACCACTTGAAGAATTCTTTCCAGATAAAAATTCGGATGCGCTAAACTAGCAATCAGACAAATGACTAAAAAGAAGACAAACCAAATTCCTATTGTTTTACCCTTGGTAAGCAAAGTCCGCTTTGCAAAGATGATGACAGCGGTAGATGATATAAGGACAACAAGAAAGATAATCAGCCAATAATATTTGAATGACCAAGTAACGATAAGTGATAGACTTACCAACAACCATTCTATCCAACTAACTTTCTTTCTAAAACTCCACTTTATAAAAACAGCTGTCAGTAAATACAATCCGGAAAGTGCTAACGATTCCTTTACTAAGCCTGACCCCCATAAAACGATAGACGGAAAATAAAACAGGGCAAAAGCGGCAGCATTGGCTGAATCCTTTATATGTTGCTTTACCTGCAAAAACAAAAACCATGATGTGAAAAATGAAAGGAGTGAGAAATACAAAGCGCAAATCCAATAACTATCATAACTAATAAAACACAAAAGACTTATAACCTTAATAAAAATTAGCGATCGATCATGCACATACAATAGATGCTGAACGGTGGTTGTACTCTGGTTATTAATTAAAAATTGGAAATAGGTAAAAAAATCCTCTCTGGCTAAGGTAGATAATTGAGTGGCTTCGTAGAAATTACTCCACGTATCTCCAAGTGGGTAATAATACAAATACAAAACACCTAGTAAGATGCTTCCAATTGCTTTTACTAAAAAAGCTGACCAATAAAGCCTGCCATTCCCGGATGCATAATTTCGTTGAACCCAAAACGCAGTCAAGAGAATAATAACTAAATGAATGATCGTTATGCTCGCTTTCATGATGGCTTTAAAAGTGAAGCGCCTACCACACAATTAAGGCATTGTCTTTTTTGGCACCCGTTGTTATACTGTTCAATTAGTGCTTGAGAATCAAAAGCTGTCTTTACAGATATGCCCAACTCAGTCCATATTTTAGTGATTCTATTTTTTTCAGCCGGCACCTGTTGCAGTATTTCAATAGCTCTCTCCATAAATCGGTATTCGTCCCGCATTTTGCTGTAGGCGGCTAGCAACGGCACTATGGAGTTGATTAAAATATTTTGCTTACTCGACTCCCCCAAAACATTCACCTTTCCTTTTGCTTTCTTGGCAAAATGATAGTGCGTTTGCCAATAATTGGAAGTAGTCGTAGAAAAAATATCAATTAATTTAGAATAGGAATCAGCTTCGATAATGTTAGAAAATAAATTCTTTCGTGTGAACAGAAATGAAGCCAATTGTGCTAAGCGCAAGGTAGGAAAGTTAGCCGGCCGGAGCCGAAGAAATTTCCATTGAGATGGGTTAAGCCTGGATTCGCTGAGTGAATATTTTTTGGATAAAAAAGCATATTCGGTATAGAGTGATGAAAGGTATTCATCTTTCGTTTTTGTTTCCAACATACCGGCTTGTCCAAAAAGTAGTGCCTCTATTTGTTGAAGACTAGACGAATGCTTTTGAATTAATTTATATGAAAGTGATTTCGCCAATTGAAAGAACGGATCACTGTTAATCTTAAATCCAAAATTTTTTGCCAATAGCTGATAGGTTGTTTCCTCCCAGTCGCCATGGTTCGATTTTACAAGCTGGTAAATTAGGCCTGACTTACTTTCCAATCTTTGTAGGAGTGCTTTGTCGAGCATTGACAACTTTATTAGATTAGGTACACCTACAAATGATTTATTGCAAGGAATAGCTGATGTGTCATTCATCAGTTTTTTATACGCTTTTATCAAACTTTCGTCTACCCTACCCTGCAACTGCAATGAAGGAATTATTGAGCCATCGGCTCGCTTAATATCCGTATCATTTTCCCACACCACATGCAGGATCACATTCTCATACGCTTTGTCACCCGTATGATTGTGATTCAGCCAATCTGAAGCCTTGGTATGTATTTCTACATTGCCAACCCAATCAATTTGATCTATTCGAATTTTAGCTTGCGAAAAATCAGGACCTGCATCGGTGTTTACTATTCCCGTTTGAAAAATGGAGATCTTTTCCCCAAGTTGAGTTTTTAGATCAACTCTATCAAAATATTGAAACTGCCAGATGTAGTGCAGGAAGGATTCGTTCATGACTATCTACGAATAACAATCAACGATTTACAATTTAACGGACCGCATATCAATCCGTGATAAAGATGATTACATATACTTAGTAAGGTATCGGCTCATATCTTCCTGTACTTTTCTGGCAGCCATCCCTGCGGCTGCAGCAAAATCTTCTCCCTTTGAGGCATAAATGATAGATCTTGACGAATTGACTAGCAATCCACACTCTTCATTTAATCCGGCTTTTGAGACCGCCTCCAAATCTCCTCCTTGTGCGCCAACCCCCGGCACTAAAAAGAAATGATTGGGGGCCAAGGCCCGAATCGCAGCAATCTTATCCGCATGGGTAGCCCCAACTACGTACATCATTTTTTCAGGTGTAGCCCAACGTTGAGAAGCAAATATTACTTCCTGATATAAATATTTTCCGTCCTGTGTTTCGATCAATTGAAAATCCTGACTGCCTGGATTAGAGGTGTGCACTAATAAGATCACCCATTTACCTTCAAACTCTAAAAATGGCTTAACCGAATCTTCACCCATATAGGGAGCCACTGTAATGGCATCAAAATTCATTTGTTGAAAAAACGCCTTCGCATACAGCGCGGAGGTATTTCCAATATCACCACGTTTTGCATCTGCTATGGTAAAGCAATCCTTGGGTATATAATCAATTGTTTTACGCAGACTCTCCCATCCTTGCGCTCCCAGGCCTTCGTAAAAAGCGATATTAGGTTTGTAAGCCACACAATAATTTTGAGTAGCATCTATGATCGCCTTATTGAATTCAAAGACCGGATCTGGCAATCTTAGCAAATGTTTTGGAATCTTGTCAAGATCAGTATCAAGCCCTACACATAGATAGGATTGCTTTTTTTTGATCTGTTCATAAAGTTGTTGACGCGTCATGTTGCTAAATTAAAATAAAAAAGTCGGACAGAGCCGACTTTTTTATTTTACTTCCATGGTTATTGATCAACGCAGATCAATTACTTCTACACCCGGATAATTCTTTGCATCGAACCCAAAGAAAGAATCGTCAATTTTTAAATTGGGTACGAATTTAGTGATCAGATATTTATAGCGATTACCGGATTTATCAAACATCGTCCAGCTTTGGATGCTTTTATCCTTTTTAGAAATCATCATTTTAATTTTGAAGTATTGAGCATTTTTCTTTTCAGGAACTAAATCAATTTCCTCATATAACTGCCCCGCTTCAGTTAGTTCGCCCAAATACAAGTACTTAAAGCCTTGCTTATAAATTTCAAAGATCCTTACAGGATTAATATCATCAGACTTAGGATCAAAATTATCAATGTTTACCTCCTTGGCAGACGGTAAGTAAGTCCATACGGTTGTTCCATTATTAATGATCTCCTGGTCTTCCAATGTCAACTTAAACTTTTCACCCTTTACCGTGATTTTGCCCTTAAATTCTTCTTTGATACCATCTGTTTCATTGGTAAGTGCTGACGTCAGATTTGCTTCAAAGGCTGAAATAGCCTTGTATTTTTTACTCATCGCCTCCAGAATCTCCAATGCTTTCGGGTCATATTGGGCGCTTACCCAGCCTCCAACGAATACTAAAACAACTACAAAAACAAACTTTTTCATTTCCTAAATGGGGATTAACTATGCTTCTCCTTTAACTCTCTCAATAATTGTTCCAAACTCATATCATCTTTCACAAGTACTTCCCGTGCCTTGGAGCCTTCAAAAGGTCCTACAATACGGGCAGCTTCTAATTGATCGATCAACCGACCCGCTCGATTATAGCCCAATTTTAACTTCCTTTGAATGAGTGAGGTGCTTCCTTGCTGATGCATGACAATAACCTTGGCGGCCTCTTCAAACAATGCATCCCGATCAGATAAATCTACGGTGCTGGCTCCACTGTCATCTTCCCCTTCAAATTCAGGGAGCATGTAAGCGGAATCATATCCCCGCTGTGAACCAATATATTCGCACACTTTTTCTATTTCTGGGGTATCCACAAACGGGCTTTGAAGACGAATGACATCTGATCCATTGGAAAAGAGCATATCGCCCATGCCCACTAACTGATCAGCTCCACCTGAATCTAAAATCGTTCTGGAATCTACCTTCGATGTGACACGAAACGATAGTCGAGCCGGGAAGTTAGCTTTGATTACGCCTGTAATGACATTGACAGATGGGCGTTGCGTAGCAACCACCAAATGAATGCCTATAGCACGTGCTAATTGTGCCAGGCGTGCTATAGGCGTCTCTACCTCTTTGCCGGCTGTCATCATTAAATCCGCCAACTCGTCAATGATTAAAACAATATAGGGCAAAAAACGATGGCCTTCTTTTGGGTTTAGTTTGCGGGTCACAAACTTGCCGTTGTATTCTTTTATATTCCTGGCGCCCGCATCCTTCATTATTTCGTAGCGGTTTTCCATCTCGATACAAAGCGAGTTGAGCGTGTAGACCACCTTTTTGGTATCCGTTATGATAGCCTCTTCACTATTAGGCAATTTTGCGAGATAATGCCGCTCAATCTTGCTGAACAATGACATCTCCACCTTTTTTGGATCTACCAAGACAAATTTCAATTGGCTTGGGTGCATCTTATAAAGCAGCGATGTTAAAATAACATTCAAGCCAACAGACTTTCCCTGACCGGTAGCACCTGCCACCAACAAGTGTGGCATCTTTGCCAAATCAATTACTAACAGTTCATTTGAAATAGTTTTGCCAATGGCAATAGGTAAATCTTTATCCGATTTTTGAAAACGTTCTGAGGCAAGTACCGATCGGATGCTTACCATTTCGCGATTCTTGTTTGGTACTTCAATACCTATTGTTCCCTTGCCGGGAATAGGAGCAATAATTCGAATTCCTAAAGCAGACAAACTTAGCGCAATGTCATCTTCCAGGTTTTTTATTCGAGAGATTTTGATGCCTGCTTCGGGCACAATTTCATAAAGTGTAACTGTTGGGCCAATTGTAGCTTTGATGCTTTGAATACCTATTTTGAAATTAGTAAGGGTCGCAAGTATTTTGTCTTTATTTTGATTTAGCTCTTCTTGCGTCACCTGCACTTTGCTTACCTCATATTCATTGAGCAACTCAATTGGAGGAAATTTATAATTGCTTAAATCCAAGGTTGGATCATAGAGCCCCTTTGCTTCAACTAATTTTTCAGCCAGTTGATCCGTTTCAGTAGGGGCTTCTTCAATCGTAAATAAAGGTTCATCTTTCTCAATCACACTTGGTTCTACTTCCAATACGATATCTGGTATAGGTTTAGTAACCTCCGGGGTTTTAATTGACGAAACAAGGTCTGGCTCTTCTGTCAGGTCCGGCCAATGATCGCGTTCATCGGAGTAGGTAGCATTAAACTCATTATCTACCGGCAAGAGTGCATCGTTACCCATAGGCTTTGGGTCTTTCACCTGAAATGCATTAATAGCGGTTACATTGAAATAGTAGATAATGAAAATGAAAAGGGATAGAACTAAAATTAAAAATGTACCCCATCCAAAGAGTCCATCAGATATTTTGGCCAATTCATAGCCTAGTCCACCACTCAGAAAACTGATTTCATTCACTCCGGCTAAACTATGGGTTAGATAACCAAGCAATAGGCTAAGCCACAATCCGGCAAAAACAGAAAATATAAAAACAGAAAAAATAGGGATGAGTTCCCGTTTAAAAACCATTTTAAATCCTACCAAAAATAATAACGGTGGCAGAAAGAAGACAGAAATACCCATCCATTTGAAAATAAGATAATGAGAAGTAACCGCTCCATAAAGTCCCAGCCAGTTTTCAGCTTCTTTGCCGGATTCCAGGATATCTGTATTCCACAGCGCATCTACCACACTTTGGTCGGCTTTACCTGTAAAGAGATAAGAAAGAAAGGATGTGAATAAATAAAGTGAAACTATGATTATAAAAAAGCCAACTGCTAATGGAAGTCGCGGGTCTTTGAAGAACGAAAAATTAAAGTTGAATTTCGACTTACTTCCCTTACCCTTCTTTTCCTTTTCGGGTTTTTTAAATGAGTTAGACTTGTAGGTATTTTCGGCCATTGAGAATTTGGCCGTAAAAATAACTAAATAAGATGAAACTTTTGAGCGGGAAACGAGGCTCGAACTCGCGACCTACAGCTTGGGAAGCTGTCGCTCTACCAACTGAGCTACTCCCGCTTTTCAAAGACAGCTTAAAAATACAAATTTCCTGAGATTCCATTTTGCAAAAAAACTTTGAGCAAAGGCTCAAGGTTTCAGAGGTTCTGAGTGAACCTCCATATTGATTTAATTCCGCTAGAAAATAGTGGAGTAAGTGATTTGGTACCTACCCGAGCAGTAGTCTCCGAAAATTATATCCGTTTATAAACGTTTATAAACGTAACTAGTCGGTTATTATACGGCTATGGACTAATCCTTCAGTTATTGTTGTGCAAACAAAAAATGTGGAAACAATCGAACTTGTACCCCTTTTTCACAGAGAAATGTTCTGCATTGCAATCCGAGGCAAATTTGGGTCGAAAGCCGACCAGATTGTTCGCAATTTTCCTAATCGGTTGTTTAGCAAAAAGCAAGGTTGTTGGTATGTCAAGTACTCAGCCGCCACTCTCGATTTGCTCTTTCAATTGCTTTCGCGCGTAGTTTCTGTTACGGTGCCTTTTGCTTTTGATCAACGTAGGCAATCTGATCCTATCCAGAACAAGGTATTGGTTCCATTGCCAGAAGGTTACAATGAATGTCTGATCCGGATGAGATACAGCGAGAGTACCCGAATCACCTATGAGAATCAGATGCGTCAGTTTACAGAGTTTATACATCCTCTCACTATTCGCGAGATTACAAAAGAAACTGTCGACCAGTACATGTTACACCTGGTTGAGACACGAAAGGTCTCAGTATCGACCCAAAATACAGCTATCAATGCCATTAAGTTCTATCTAGAACAAGTAAACAAAGGAGAACGGACATTTTACTATGTGGACAGGCCTATAAAAGACAGGCTTCTACCATCGGTTTTATCTGAAGAGGAAATGCATAAGATGCTGGGCTGTGCCCAAAACACGAAGCACCGTTGCATAATGTTTATGCTCTATTCGGCAGGCCTGCGGATCAGTGAGCTATTGAATTTGAGGTGGCAAGATATTGACGTGGACAGAAATGTGATTTATATCCGAGGTGGCAAGGGACGTAAAGATCGAATTACGTTGCTATCAAAGCTTGCGTTAGATTACCTACGGCATTACCAGACACTATACCAACCAAAGGAGTGGTTATTCGAAAGCCCAGAGGGAGGGCAGTATTCGCCCAGGAGCGTGAACCAGTTTATTCATAAATACAGCAAGCAAGCTGGAATTTGTAAAAGAGTGAGTGCCCATACCTTACGGCATAGTTTTGCGACCCACCTGCTGGAGCGGGGTACAGATTTGCGTTATATTCAGACTTTGCTTGGTCACGAGAGTAGCTTGACTACAGAAAGATACACGCATGTAACCAAAAGGGGGTTCGAGAAACTGGTCAGTCCTTTGGACTATTTGGCAAAAGGCCTAAATTTAGAGAACCAATAAGGGTATATAGGAGACTCCGTCTCCGAAATACAAATGTTATAGGCAAGCGTAAAGACCGACACAACAACCATTAAACTGACTGACAATTATCGAAACAACAGGACGAAATATAAACTTAACAGCGGACTTTTTTCCGACACGACAGCCCAACGCTTCGTGTTTTATTTTTTTTTGCCGACCCGCATTTTTTAAAAACAATTTTAGCCAGCCGCACAAGTGGCACATTTGGTTTTGCCCCGACACACGAGGCCAACGCTTTGGCAAAACCAAAAGAGCCACTTTTAGCCAACGCTTTAACAATACACCGACAATAAACTTTAACTTAGAACCCAAATAAAAAGATGATAATAGATGAAATTTATAGACTTATTCGCAAGACTTAGTGACATTACAAAACCAATAGAGCCATTTTTCGTCACAACACATCAGAATAAAGTAAACAATCTATATATTAGTTGACATTCGCATGAACACTTTCACTTCAATAAAGGAACTACTTTCA
>JANPBK010000067.1:0-25490 GCA_031430395.1 Cyclobacteriaceae bacterium | reverse complement strand
GGTTACCTTAAAACGCACACCAATTCCAAAAGGTATAACTGGGGTGACAAGACTATAGGATACGCCTTCGGTCTTTAAAGGTTGTAGTGAATAAGAGGTTCCTTTGTAAGTGGCTTTTGGATTGAAATAAAGAAGGCCAATACCCCCAAAACCATAGACATTGAAACTGGGTCTTCGATAGTACCTATTTCCATTTTTGAATAAATTAACGATTGCGACTGCAGATAATTCAAAATTGCTGGATTGAAAGGATAAATTCCTATTAAATCGAGTACCAGAATTATCGTCTTTATCATCTCCTGCAAGCGTAAACCAATTTAATTCTGCTCGAGCACCAATTCGATTCGTGATATAGTAATGCAGTCCGACATTGATGTTTGGATCGGCCTGTACATATGCACTTGAATTCGCTAAATCACCATAATAGGTTGAAGTGCCAAGCCCACCGGTAAAAATGAGAGAGCGTTCTCTTCTGGCTGCATAGAAACTCTGTGCCTCAGTTAAGTGAGCAAATAGTAGCAGAAAGGAGAGTAAGCCAATCGCTTTGTTCATTTTTATAGATTAAAACGCTAATTTATGCAAATTATATCAATAAGGAAACCAGTCACTTATGCCAAAACCTCCTTAATCTTTTGAGCTGCTTCCTTCAAGAGTATCGCTGAAAAGACTTTAAGTCCCGATTCTTTAATAATCTTAGCCCCTTCCTCTGCATTTGTTCCTTGCAATCGCACAATAATTGGTACCGGAATGTTGCCCACTTTCTTATAGGCTTCCACCACTCCGGCAGCTACCCGATCGCATCGTACGATACCCCCGAAAATATTAATTAATATCGCCTTTACATTTGGATCTTTAAGTATAATCCTAAATCCCGCCTCTACAGTTTCGGCATTGGCACCACCACCCACATCCAAAAAATTAGCCGGTTCACCTCCTGATATTTTGATGATGTCCATCGTAGCCATCGCGAGCCCTGCTCCATTTACCATACAACCTACGTTGCCATCTAATTTCACATAGTTTAATCCGGATTTACCAGCCTCAACTTCTAATGGGTCTTCTTCGGTAATGTCCCTTAGTTCTTCTAAGTCTTTATGTCTGAAAAGCGCATTGTCATCCAAGTTTACCTTCCCATCTACCGCAAGAATTTTGCTATCAGAGGTTCTTAGTACCGGATTAATTTCGAACATTGATGCATCTAATCCGATATAAGCGGTATAAAGAGAATTAACAAACTTCACCATCTCCTTGAAGGCATTCCCCTCAAGCCCAAGTGCAAAAGCTATCTTTCGAGCTTGAAAGGGTTGTAACCCTATAGCTGGGTCAATCCATTCTTTAATAATTTTATCTGGGTGCGTAGCAGCAACTTCTTCGATGTTCATTCCGCCTTCTGTAGAAGCCATAATCACAGGCTTACTTGTTGAGCGATCCAGCAAAATGCTCATATAATATTCCTTAGGCTCCGTAGCTCCCGGATAGTAAACGTCTTCTGCGATCAATACTTTATTTACTTTTTTGCCTGCTGCTCCCGTTTGTATGGTGACCAATGTACCACCAAGAATTGCTTTTGACTTTTCGAATACCTCATCTATACTTTTGGCCAAAACAACGCCTTTTGAGCCGGTCTCTTTCACGGTTCCTTTGCCACGGCCACCTGCGTGAATTTGTGACTTTACAACAAACCATTTAGACCCTGTTTCAGCCTGAATTTCTTTTGCAGCTGCAACAGCTTTGTCTGGGGTATCAGCAACGATTCCCCGTTGCACAGCTACGCCAAACTTCTTTAGAATATCTTTGGCCTGGTATTCATGAATGTTCATAAAGATAGAATTTGAAGCAATCTACTTTTTTTATGCCTTAATCGTATGTGATAACAATTGTTTTTTTCGAGGTCACGATTAAAAGACATAAGGATAGGCATACTTTATAACAGTTTTGAGGACCCTCATTTCACCGATTGATTATTTTATGGGATATTTAGTATGCTCATCCTAATTATTATTACTTTGGGTCAGAAGGATGATTATTTCTAATTCATAAAATGTCCATGTTAAAAGGAAGTGCATTGCAAAAATCCTATGGAGACTTAAAAGTGCTTAAAGGGGTTGATATTGAAATCGCAAAAGGAGAGGTCGTAGCTATTGTAGGGGCCTCAGGCGCAGGTAAAAGTACACTGCTTCATATCTTAGGAACCTTAGATGTGCCGGATGCCGGCATCCTTGAAATTAATGGAAAAAATGTTTTTAGTCAATCCTCCAATTCACTGGCGGCTTTTCGCAATGCGAACATTGGGTTTGTTTTTCAATTTCACAATTTGCTTCCTGAATTTTCTGCCCTTGAGAATGTGATGATACCAGGCTTGATAGCAAAAACGCAGGAAAAAAAAGTGAGAACCAGGGCGATGGAATTATTAGAATTATTGGGTCTGAAGGATAGGGCTCGCCATAAGCCTTCTGAATTGTCCGGTGGTGAAGCGCAGCGTGTTGCCGTAGCCCGCTCGCTGATTAATTCACCTGTTTTGGTTTTGGCAGATGAACCAAGTGGCAATCTTGATTCAAAGAACGCGAAAGAACTTCATCAACTTTTCTTTCGCCTACGTGATCAATTTGATCAAACTTTTGTAATTGTAACTCACAATCAGGAATTTGCTTCTACGACAAACCGAAAATTGGAGATTATAGACGGGCAAATGAATTTGACCGCTTAGATTCTATGTTTTGAGTTGTATCTGGCTTGAGATTTCACACCATGCTTCGTGTTACGGTTCGTATTGCCAAAAGAATGACATTGATACGTTTCCATCGTACAAGAAGTGAAAATGGCTACTAAAATTGCGAAGAGGATGATCTTTTTCATATGGGCTATCTTTTTGTCTTATTGTTGATACAAAAGTATAGCGCCTCACTTGCCCCCATATTTCCTTGTTACCTGTAATTATATGGGAGTAAGTCGAATTTCAATATATGTCAAAAAAGTAAAATAATAAGGCATTTTCGCGGATTCATCTTATAACCTTACACTAATCTGTACATTGAAGCGGTTATTAAAGAAATACTTTAGGCTAAGAATGAGCAAAAATGACATTTTCGACCTCCTCTACGTCCACATTCCCTTTCGCATTAATGGCGACCAGCTTAACTTTCTTAAGCTCATAGATCAAAAGAGGGTCATAATTGGCACTTACTCTGATATAGTTTTCAGTAAATCCGTGCATTTTTCCATTTTCGATGTCATTTTCAAATAGCACCGTAAAATCTTTGGATAGATTCTGCTCGTAAAAGACCCTTTTCTTTTTGTCAGAGAGAATATGGAGCATTCTTGATCGCTCATTTCTTTCTTGTATTGCAACACGGTTATCCATATGTGCGGCCAAAGTATTATCTCGTTCAGAATAGGTGAAAACATGCAGATAAGAGATATCTAAGTCATTCAAGAACTGGTAGGTTTCTAAAAAGTCTTTTTTTGTTTCGCCTGGGAATCCAACAATGACATCCACGCCAATGCAACAATTTGGCATAGATGACTTTATTTGGTTGACTCTGCTTATATATAGTTCTCGCTGATAACGCCTCCGCATTAACTTTAATATCTTATTGGAACCCGATTGAAGGGGAATGTGGAAGTGAGGTACAAATCGGTTTGAGTTAGCCACAAAATCTATGATCTCATCGGTTAGCAAGTTGGGCTCAATGGAGGAAATTCGAAATCGGTCTATGCCTTCTACTTCATCCAGGGCCTTAATTAAATCAATAAACCTTTCCCTTCTTTCCCCATGTTGAATTCCAAAATCACCTGTATTCACTCCTGTTAATACAATTTCTTTTACGTTGGTGTTTGAAATTTCTTTAGCAGTCAATACTAGTTTATCAATAGCTTCACTTCGACTTGAGCCTCGGGCAAGGGGTATCGTGCAGAAAGAACAAGAGTAGTCGCAACCGTCTTGCACTTTCAAGAAGGTTCGGGTACGATCGCTGATAGAGTAAGAAGTTTGGAAAGTATTGACTGTTTCAATAGAAGAAGAATAGACGACTGGAGTGACGGGGCGTACGAATCCATCTAATAGATCAACTAATTGAAATTTCTCAGCTGCACCAAGGACTGCGTCAACTCCAGGAATTTCAGAAATCTCTTGAGGCTTTAATTGGGCATAGCATCCAATTATGGCTACATAAGCGTTGGGTGAAATAGCTCTTGCTTCCCGGACAATCTTGCGGCATTTCTTATCTGCATTTTCCGTTACGGAACATGTATTTATAATGAAGATGTCTGGTTGATCAATAAAATCAACTTTGCGATAACCTTTCTCTTCAAATTTTCTGGCGATCGTAGAAGTCTCAGAATAATTGAGTTTGCAGCCAAGTGTGTAAAATGCAACTTTCTTCATGGGAATAACCGCAAAGATACTGAAGGAATTTTAAGTTGCCAGATTCAACTTCAAGCATTTAAATGCAATGCGCGTTACACTATAATTGAAACTACATTCAAAGCAATCTTCTATGGTAATTGATTTGCCCAAGATGATAACCCAAATGCGCTGTCAAATGAATCAGAAAATAGGTGGTCGTCATGGGGACCTTAAATACTTCTTCCGGATAGGGTTGATCCAAACTCTCTGGACTCACACTAGCCAAGGTGGCAACGACAGCATTTTTTGTTTGAAGGATCTCAGCAATTAGACCTTGTTTGTTAATTCCCTTTGCATTGAACTCATTCTCCCTATTCCGGATATAGTTTGTATTGCCAAGTATTGCTCCTATATAGTGTTGAAGATTTCCACACAGGTGTAGACAAAGATTGCCTGCTGAGTTTTTAATCTCGCCCTTGGTCATCCAAAGGGAAGATTCGTTCGGGTATAGTGAAATCTCTTTTTCCAAAACGGTTAAATCTCGTTCGATTATTTTGATAATAGAATTGATGAATATGTTCATGCAATTAGATCTTTTTCAATTTCCATAATCTTTTTATCCAACAACCTGGCCACTTCTATATATTCTTGTTTATCATTAAGTTTAGTATGGGCACTCACATAAAACTTGATTTTTGGTTCGGTGCCTGATGGGCGGATTGAGACTTTTGTTCCGGCTTCCGTGTAAAACTGAAGTACATCTGAAGTCGGAAACGGAAGGTTCTTTTTTTGCTTTGTCACCAAGTCCGTCTCTTCGCTTAGTTTGTAATCCAATTTCCTGCGCACTTTTTCTCCCGCCAGGGAGATGGGTGGCTCGTCTCTGAATTTTTTCATCATTTCTTTAATCTGCAGTTCACCTTCCGCGCCTTTTCGTACGAGATTAATAAGTCCTTCTTTATAAAGACCATTTTCCATATACATTTGAAGGAGCCAATCATATAGCGTGACTCCTTGCTCTTTCGCGTCTGCCGCCATGGCAGCAAAAAATGCGCAGGCAGAAACGGCATCTTTGTCTCTCACAAAATCGCCTACCATGTATCCGTAACTTTCTTCTCCGGCCGCAATGAACTTTTGCTTGCCTTCTTGCTCACGCATTAATTCGGCAATGTATTTAAAGCCTGTTAACGTATTGTGGCATGCAATGCCCAATCGTTTAGCCATCACATCCACTAATTCTGTAGTCACAATTGTTTTAGCAATGTACCCAGCTTTATCGTTGTCAGATAGATTTTTTAAGATGAACCACATCATCAAACTGAATGCTTGGTTTCCATTCAGTAAGAAAAACTCACCTCTATCATCTTTAATGCCAATACCTACACGATCTGCATCTGGGTCTGTGGCCATGACCAACTCTGCATTTAAAGCTTTTGCTTTTTTCAACGCCAATTCCATAGCCGATTTCTCTTCGGGATTGGGCGATTGGACAGTAGGGAAATTGCCGTCTGGTTCTTTTTGTTCTTCTACGACTTGTACGTTTTCAAAACCTAGCTGCTTTAAACACTCAGGTACCATGGTAATTCCAGCACCATGTATACTCGAATAAATCAACAAAATATTTTTTTGCTTTTGGATGCTCTCTTGTTTTGGAATTAATTTCTTTACCTTCTCATAGTAGGCATCTTCTAGATCCTTGCCCACCATTTTGATTTTCGTTAGGTTGGCAACGAAGTTAATCTGACTGAAATCGATGATTTTATTTACTTCTTTAATTACGTTTTCATCGTGTGGAGGTACAAGTTGAGCGCCTCCTGTCCAATATGCTTTATACCCATTATATTCTTTCGGATTGTGTGAAGCGGTGATCACTACTCCGGAGTCACAGTTTAAGTAACGAATAGCAAAGGAGAGGAGAGGAGTAGGCCTCAATGCTGGAAATAAATATACCGTGATGCCATTGGCTGAGAAAACATCTGCAGTAATTTGAGCGAATAGCTTACTGTTGTTACGGCTATCGTAGGCAATAGCAGCCTTTATTTCCTTATTGGGAAAACACTTTTTCAAGTAATTGGATAACCCTTGGGTAGCTGCACCGATGGTGTATTTATTAATGCAGTTGGCACCTACGCCCATAATGCCGCGCAGGCCCCCTGTGCCGAATTCAAGTTCTTTATAAAAACTGTTTATTAAATTTTTTGTATCTGGATCAGCCAGTAATTTGTTGATTTCTTCTTTAGATGATGGGTCGATGGAAGAGCTCGATAACCATTTTTCAGCTTTCGCTTTTGACTGACTTAATAAATCCATTCTTATAATAAATTATTTGTAATCTTCTCGTACCGGATAAAACACATCTAGTATTTTGCAATCGGTGATAGCCTTACCGGCATGCTTGGTATGGGCAGGAATCGGAAGAACCATTCCAGCGGTTAAATAATTAGCTGTACCATCGAGCGCTATTTCAAATTCTCCTTCTAACATATTCACTACCTGCTCATGTAAATGAGAATGCTCAGGTAAAGCACTTCCTTTTGCTATTTCCCAATAGGCAAAGGTCATGTTATCGCTGTGAATAAAACGACCTATGAAGCCTGGAAAGACTTCGCGAGGATTGATTTTTTTGAGATCATTAATCATGGATATTAATTAAAGATTTCCTCTCAGCTCTTGCTCATGTTCAATGGCCTCAAATAAAGCTTTAAAATTCCCTTTGCCAAATGACTTGGCTCCGTTTCGTTCAATGATTTCAAAAAATAATGTTGGCCTGTCTTGAATTGGCTTTGAAAATATTTGCAGTAAATACCCTTCTTCATCCCGATCAATTAAAATGTTAAGCTTTTTTAACTCTTTGTAATCTTCATTGATTTTTCCGACTCGTTGGATCACATCCTCATAATATGAATCGGGTACGTGTAAAAACTCAACGCCCCGTTTTTTGAGTTCTCCAACAGTTTGAATAATATCATCGGTAGCAATAGCAATATGCTGTACCCCGGCCCCGTGGTAGAAGTCAAGGTATTCTTCAATCTGCGATTTCCTCTTTCCTTTTGCAGGCTCATTAATCGGAAATTTGATATACCCATTGCCATTAGATACCACTTTCGACATTAAGGCGCTATATTCTGTTGAGATATCCTTGTCATCAAACGTGATTAACAATTTAAAGCCCATTGCTTCTTCGTAGAATTTCACCCATTTATTCATTTGGCCTAGTTCAACGTTGCCCACACAATGGTCCACGTATTTCAATCCAATGGGTGATGGTTTAAATTGGCTTTTAATGGATTTATACCCAGGCAAGAAAGCTCCTTTATAATTTGTCCGCTCCACAAAAGTGTGAATAGTTTCACCATACGTTTTGATTGAAGAGAGGACTACTTCACCGAATTCATCTCTTAATGTTTGCGGCTCATGCGCAATCTCGGCCCCTCGGACAACCGTTTCATGAAAGGATTTAGTGGCATCGTTTACCCACAGGGCCAAAACTTTTACACCTTCCCCATGTTTTTTCAAGTGGTTGGATATTTCTGAGTCAGGCGTTAAGGAAGAAGTAAGTACAAACCTGATTTTGTGTTGTTGCAAAACATACGAGGCTCTATCTCTTACACCAGTTTCAGGGCCGGCATAAGCAACTAATTCAAACCCAAAGCAGTGCTGATAAAATAAGGAGGCTTGCTTGGCATTACCTACATAAAATTCTATAAAGTCGGTTCCATTTATTGGAAGAAAGTCCTGTTCCATTGTATTATTGATTTAGTATGGTAAATTTAGTCATTCCGCTTGTTTTTATTTTGACTTTAGGTAAACTTGACAAAAATTTGATTTATGGATTTAAAGGAGTTAGATAAAGCGGTTCAGGAGATAGCCATCAGACGGAACGAATTAAAGAAATTAGACTATAATAATCCTCTGTACGATGATTTGGAAGAACAACTCCATGATTTGGAAGATTTGTTAATCGATAACCACGGTGGCTTTTTAGAAGAGGTATTGCAAGAAATTCATGATAAATATTGCCCGGATACTGATATTCTTTTGCCTATAGCTTATTTAGCTAAATCCTATGCAATCACGACAAATAATGAATTCTCTGTAGCGATAAACGAAGGAGTATATGTGGAGGTGGATTCGCTCCCCGGTAAGGAAACTAAATTAGTAATGATACCTAATCCTTTGAGGGTAATCCTTAATGTTGGCAAAGAGAAACAGCAGATTGTATGGACTTCCAAATGAGCAGTAGCGAACAATATATTCGGCAGCTAGTTACTCCCTAAATGAGAAGTCGATTACTCAACCAAAACCTAATTTCACCTTTACGCGTCCTATTACTTCTCTTGCGATCACAGTAGCCTTTGCTTCACTTTGCTCCAATTTTTTTTCCAATTCAGGTAGGTTACTCATGTAAAAATTAAACGCCTCGCGCTCTTTGGCGAATTTTGATGTAATCAATTCAAAAAGCTCTTGTTTCGCGTGGCCATACCCGAAATTACCAGCTACATATTTTTGATGTAGCGTTTCTGTTTGCTGAGGCGTGGCAATCAATTTATAGATCGCAAATACGTTGTCTGTCTCCGGGTTTTTAGGAACTTCGAGGGGAGTGCTATCTGTGACGATTAACCCAATTTGTTTTTTTAACTCTTTATCTGGAAGAAAGATATCAATGATGTTTCCATATGATTTGCTCATCTTCTGCCCATCAGTTCCCGGGATAATCATCACGTTTTCTTCTATTTTAGCTTCCGGCAGCACAAATGTTTCCCCATATAAATTATTGAAGCCAGCGGCAATATCACGCGCCATTTCCAAGTGTTGTTTTTGATCCTTGCCAACGGGCACAAAGTGGGCATTATACAAAATGATGTCAGCGGTCATTAGCACGGGATATGTGAATAAACCTGCATTCACGTCAGCAAGCCGATCTGATTTATCTTTAAAAGAGTGGGCATTGGCTAGCATTGGAAAGGGCGTATGGCAACTCAAGTACCAAGCGAGTTCGCAAACTTCCGGAATCCTACTTTGACGATATAACAGGTTTTTCTCTAGATCAAACCCAAATGCTAACCATGCCGCGGCCACTGCATTTACATTGTCAATACGCTGCTTCGCATCCTTGATAGTTGTTAGCGAGTGCAAGTCTGCTATAAAAAAAAATGATTCATTGCCAGGCAGTTTAGAAAGCTTGATGGCTGGAATGATAGCACCTAATAAATTACCCAGATGTGGACGGCCACTGCTTTGGATCCCGGTTAAAATTCTTGACATGATATGGTTTATTCAGAGAATGAATAGTAGATTTAAGACAGTGGGTTCACGTACAAATGAAAAGTTATTTTATAATTTATAATTACTTGTGATTACCAATTGGCCAGTGTTGCATTAAAGATATCTAGAAAGATCTGATCAAATATTTTTTTCTCTAGTCCTTCTTGAACGGTTATTAAATTTTGTTCATTGGGAAAATCCGCATAAAAACTAAACGTCCTGTCTTTGAAACTATTCTTTGGCTCTTTGGTATCAACATAGTTAGCTTTTACTGCAATGGTAAGGCGCGTGAGTGCTGCCTGGCTAGGCTGACTAGCACTGCTACCGGCTACCGGGGCAATAGGTGCGACAGCATATTGGACGAGTGTTCCTTCGATCTGTAGTTCTCCATTTTCTCTAACAACTTTTAAGCTTGAATTTTGCTGATAATAATCTTTGAGTTTGTTGGTAAAATTCTGCCCTAAATTTGCCGGTCCTAAATCAGTGTTGTTATAAAACAAATCTACTTGGATTGTTTTAGCCGTAGTAGCTGCACCTGATAAAGAATAAATTTTACAACTAATGAGTGTAGATGCTCCAAGAAATAAAAATAAAACCCAAGTGAACACGGTTTGTCCTTGCCACTTTCGATGCTTTTCAAAAGTCAATACGCGTACGCCTGAAATTATTTTCTTAACGATTAGCTCTAAATTATTCTTCAAGTTCGTATTCTTTTATTTTGCGATACAAGGTTCGTTCTGAAATGCCTAAATCACGTGCTGCATATTTGCGTTTATTATTGTTTTTTCTTAGTGCACGCATGATTAATTCTTTCTC
Source organism: Cyclobacteriaceae bacterium (assembly GCA_031430395.1). Taxonomy (GTDB): domain Bacteria; phylum Bacteroidota; class Bacteroidia; order Cytophagales; family Cyclobacteriaceae; genus ELB16-189. Next base: position 15,067 of record JANPBK010000067.1, on the reverse strand, counting down.
TTTCTTTTCGATGGATAATGAATCATCTTCTGTTACATGGGAGATGTCCTGAACTTCTTCTGGAGTATCGATGGGTTCAATGGCAGTAGATGGATTGATATTTAAAACTCTTTCCTTGGACAATTGGCCATCTTCATGATGCAAGTTTTCAAATAAGGAGGCGTTTTCCTGTAGAATTTGAGCAGACCGGGATGGATTGTCCAAACTCTCGCGGACTAATTTCTTCAAGTCATTAACATCTTTACGCATGTCGAATAATACCTTATACAAAATATCTCTTTCTGAAATACTATCACTGTTATGTTGCCCATTGTATAAAGTAGGCAATGTGGATTCTTTTGGAATATAGAAGTCAAGCACGGGTGCTGAAATTTCCTTTTGGTCAGGTGACAGGACCGAGATCTGCTCTACTAAATTTTTAAGTTGTCGGATATTACCTGGAAACCGATACCTCAATAATAATTCCTTTGCGTCTTCTGTCAGCGTGATGGGTTTGACTTTATATTTTTCTGCAAAATCTGAAGCGAATTTCCTAAACAAAAGCTCTGTGTCTTTTCCTCGTTCGCGTAAAGGTGGAACATAAATGGGTACACTATTTAATCGATAATAAAGATCTTCTCTAAATCTATTTTGTTCTACTTTGTTCAAAAGATTTAAATTCGTGGCGGCTACTACTCGCACGTCTGTTTTTAGGACTTTAGAAGATCCTACGCGTATAAACTCACCATTCTCTAAGACGCGCAATAATCTGGCTTGAGTGCCCATCGGCATTTCGCCAATTTCATCTAAAAAAATTGTGCCTCCATTGGTGACTTCGAAATATCCTTTGCGGGCTTCGTGAGCTCCAGTGAAGGAACCTTTTTCATGCCCAAACAATTCTGAATCTATGGTGCCTTCCGGAATAGACCCACAGTTGATTGCAATGAATTGCCCGTGTTTACGAGGACTTAATTGATGAATTATTTTTGAAAAGGATTCTTTACCGGAACCACTTTCTCCAGTAATAAGTACAGTCATGTCAGTGGGTGCTACCTGCATGGCTACACGCACCGCATGATTTAACAAATTGGCATTGCCAATAATGCCAAATCTGTTTTTTAAACTTTGAATATCTGCTTCAGTCGATTCCATTTACAATATATTGGTATTACTTCCGTGCCAATTGATTGACAAAAGTTTTACGTATGCTTTCTAAGCAACTGCGACACCAATTAATGTGCCACCGGTACAACTTTCTACAAGTACATTGACGTATTCACCCTTCATTTTATTTCCTTTTGGAAAAATGACTACTTTGTTGGCTGTATTTCGCCCCTGCAATTGATCATGAGAACGCTTGGATTTTCCTTCTACAAGTACTTTATGAACTTGGCCAATATCTAATTGATTGCGTTTCAATGAAAGTTCACTTTGTTTTGAAATTATTTCAGCCAGTCTTCGCTTTTTAATTTCTATATCTATGTCATCTTTGAATTTCTTGGCTGCCATTGTACCAGGCCGTTCAGAATACTGAAACATATAGGAATAATCAAACTGAACTATTTCCATTAACGTTAATGTATCTTGATGTTCTTCTTCAGTCTCTGTACAAAATCCAGTAATCATATCCGAGGAAAGGCCGCAATCTTGGCCTAGTATTTCTCTAATTTTTTCAATTCGTTGCAGATACCATTCGCGACTATACCCACGATTCATCATTTCTAAAATACGACTGTTTCCACTTTGAGCGGGGAGATGGATATAATTGCAAATATTTTCGTGTTTTGCGATCGTATACAAGACTTCATCAGTAATGTCTTTCGGGTGCGAGGTAGAAAACCTCACTCGTAAATCTGGGTTAAGTAACGCGACCATTTCAAGAAGGCCAGCGAAGTTGAGCACATCGTTAGTGTTTGCTTTTTCAAGACGCGCCTTATTATTTTCTGATTCACTCCATTTGTAAGAGTCAACATTTTGTCCAAGCAAAGTGACTTCCCGATACCCCCGATCAAATAGATCTTTTGCTTCATTAAGTATGGACTTTGGATCGCGACTTCGCTCTCGTCCTCTTGTAAAGGGCACAACACAAAATGAGCACATGTTATCACAACCCCTCATGATCGAAATAAAGGCACTAACGCCATTCGAATTGAGCCTCACAGGGCTTATATCTGCATAGGTTTCTTCGCGTGATAAATACGTATTTACTGCTTTGTCTCCATCATCTACTTGAGAAATTAGATTCGGTAGATCTCTATATGCATCTGGTCCTACAACCAAATCAACAATTTTCTCTTCTTCCAGTAATTTAGTTTTAAGTCGCTCTGCCATACAGCCCAATATTCCCACTACCAAGGAAGGCTTTTTCTTTTTAAAACCATTAATATGATTAAGTCTGTACCGAACAGTTTGCTCCGCTTTTTCGCGAATGGAGCAAGTGTTCAAAAAAACCAGATCAGCTTTAGCGATATCAGAAGTCGTATCGAACCCTTCTTTTTGTAAAATGGAGGCTACGATTTCGCTGTCCGAAAAATTCATCTGACATCCGAAACTTTCAATATAAAGCTTCCTGGATTTACCGGTATATCGATCTGAGGTAACATCAATTTTTGAGTTTACTTCCATCTCACCATTAGAAACAAAACCTATATCTTCAATCAAATTCTCCATTTATAGTCCATTCAATTGCAAATTTAACATTTTTTAAAGTATTAGTGACATCTTGTCAGTTAGATTTTGTGATCCAAACGCTTTAAATTAATCTTGGAAAATAAAAGGTATTCTTATGGCTCTAATAAAAACAGTTCGCGGTTTTACCCCTCAATTTGGTTCCAACTGCTTTCTGGCAGATAATGCAGTTGTCGTTGGCGAAGTAACGATGGGTGAAAATTGCTCAGTTTGGTTTAATGCAGTAGTTCGAGGAGATGTGCATTCAATTACAATCGGAAACAACTCAAATGTGCAGGATGGGGCCATAATCCATTGTACTTACCTTAAAGCAAAAACCGTTATTGGTAATAATGTTTCCATCGCACATAATGCCATTATTCATGGTTGTACTATAGAAGACAACGTACTTATAGGAATGGGTGCAATAATTATGGACGATGCGGTTATTGGTGAGGGATCAGTGATTGCTGCTGGGGCAGTGGTATTGCCCAAAACCATTGTGGAGCCGGGTAGCATTTATGGAGGGATGCCTGCCAAAAGGTTGAAGGCAGTAGGTGAGGAGATGAAAGATGTGATAACTCGAACAGCTAAGAATTACCCAATGTATGCAGAATGGTTCAGGGAGATTAATTAGTTATTGATTCAACAAAACAGCTCAACGAACGAATTAGAGAAAATTAAACCTGCCTTTTAATTTGATGTGGAACGATAAATGCATAATTTAATCCTTCCTATGAAAGAATATATTAATCCTGGCTTTGATACGGTCACCATTGCTGACTATCAAGTAAAAATAAACGCGCACGGCAAGTATTTTTGGCCTGTTGTTGAAGATAATTCAGAGGAGTATTTTCATTTTTATTTTATTGGACAACATGAGGGTAAAGAAGTTATCTATGATGCTTGTCTCTATACTCTTCGATTACAACATGAAAGTGAATTGTATGAGATTGCAGAACATCGCGCAGCGCTACATTTCCCACAATACAAGAAGCTTTCCTATGAAGAGGACGAAAATGGTAATTTAAAGGCATTGGATGCTATGGAAGAAGAGATAGGCCTATACATGGCAGAAGTGATTTTAGAATTACAAGAAGAAGAAGAAGTAAAAGTGCAAGAACATGTGATGAAAGATGAGCATGCAGAGTTTGGAATCGGCCTGGATGTTGGTCTACATATTGAGCAAGTTACTCCCAATGTGATTGAGAAATTCATTCTTGATTTTAATGCAGGCAAACTTGTCTTAGATGATACTATGTATAGCTTTCAAACAGAGGAAGAGGAGGCTTAGGGTGGAAGTTAAATTGATTAGAATTCGTCTTATCGAAAGCTGTATTTAGGACTTCCATTACTTTTCAATCTTTATATTGGGTACTTGACCCTTAAAGTCTCAATCAGTTCAAATGGTTTTGCACTGTAACCTTTCTGCTTATATTTGCAGCCTTAAAACCAAAAACGAAACAAATAAATGAAAAACGTACCCCTCGCGCTTAGCGGCATTTCGCTAGTAGCTGTAGCGATTTTATTCTACTTACATTTTACCTCATCGGCAAATACAGCCAGGCCATCAATGGTGAATTCAGGCACTTTAAAATTGGCCTATATTAATGCAGATACAGTATTGAAGTACTATGATTATTATAAAGAAGTAAGCGTTCGTTTTGAGAGCAAAGGAAAGAGACTGGAGCAAGATCTTCAAAACAGGGCGCAAGCATTACAAAATGAGATTGGTGCCTATCAACGCAATGTGAATACAATGACGATTGGGCAGGCAAAAGCCGTTGAAGAAGATTTGGGTAAGAAACAACAAAATTTTCGCCTTTACCAACAAGGTGTTGAGCAAGAGTTGGGTAATGAACAGGGAAAAGTTAAACAAGAACTTTATACAAACATTACTTCTTATTTAAAAGTATTTGCTGCTGAAAAGGGCTTGGAAGCTGTATTAAAATTCGACCCTACCAGTGATTTGCTTTATGGAAGTGCTGGTATTGATATTACCTCTGAGGTGATCAAAGGATTGAATGAAGTATACCAACAAAAGCAAGTTGGTGCTGCAACCAAAAAGGATTCAATTAGCGTAAAGAAATAAGCTAATTCGTTTTATAAATAGAGAGCCGAGGATCAAATATTGGTCTTCGGCTTTTTTGTTATTGACATTTAATAGTAATTTTAAAAGCGTGAATCTAAATGCACTTCGCCTATTGAATGTTAAACCTGAGGAGCAAGCCAAGGTTGGCTTAATGCTTGCGATGGGCTTCTTCATTGGAATTTTTGTAGCCACCTATCAAGTAACTGCTGAATCCCTTTTTCTTAACAAGCTTAGTGCTAGTTTGAATAAGGCTTTCTTGATTTCTGGTGGTCTGGGTATTGCTACCACTTTGATCTTTTCATTTTTTCAAATTCGTGTCAGGTTTGTAGCACTGGCCTTTTTTAGTATGGTGATAGTTTTTCTAGGCACCTCGGCTCTGCATTACTTTTATCACTTCGGTACCATTCAATTGCAGGATAATGTATTGATACTCATGTATTGCCTGGCAGGTCCTATGACCGCTTTGCTTTTATTATGCTATTGGGGAATGTTCGCGCGCCTTTTCGATTTTAAACAATCTAAAAAAATTATTGGATGGATTGATACCGGACAACTGGTGGCTATCATTCTGGCCAATTTTCTTATCCCATTGAGCGCTGGCCTTTTTCCGGATACTTCAGATTATTTATTAGTATGCGATTTGAGTCTTGTTGGAGCATTGGGATGTTTAATTATTATCACCTTAAGTTTTGGATTAGCCAAACGTCTATCAAGAGTTGAGGATTCGATCAAACAAGAGACTCGTTTTTCTAAAATATTTAAGGACAAGTACGTATTACTTTTAAGCCTTTTTCTAATCGTTTCAGTAGTAACATTCAATTTCAATCAATTCATTTTTCAAAATTTACTTAATGAGCAATATCCGAGTCAAAGAGATCTAACAAATTTTCTAGCCTATTTTAATGGGGTAATTTACTTGTTAAGTTTAGCCATGCAGACATTTTTTAATGAACGAATCATCGGAACCTATGGCCTGCGTGTATCCCTTTTTATCTTGCCACTCATCACCGGCTTTTTTGCATTATCCTCTTTTTTGGCAGCATTAATTTTCGGGTACGAACTATCCTCTCATCCAGATACTTTTATTTATTTCTTTTTATTCATAGCGCTTACGCGTTTGTTTAATAACACCCTCCGTGATTCGCTGGAGAACCCGGTTTATAAACTCATGTTCGTTCCGCTTGATAATCGAACAAGATTTAGTATCCAGACGAAAGTGGAAGGTGTAGTGAGTGAATCAGGAAGATTGGTGGCGGGTATTTTTATTTTTTCTCTTTCCTTAGTACCAATTTATAAGATATTATGGATACCCGTTATTTTGATTGGATTATGTGCTGCATATGTATTTCTTATTCAGCGACTTTATGGTGGGTATAAAAATAAAATCCGATCCAAACTTGAGCACACGGATCAACAACAAGAAAAACTTGACTTAGGCTACAAGCAAGTAGCTGCCCGATTGGAAAAGCAATTGGTTGATCGACATACCTCAAAGGCTGTGTTCTCCTTTCGATTGCTTGAAAAATTAGATCCTGCACAAGTAAGTAATTGGGTAAATATTCTAATGAAAAACGGCCATGAGGAGGCACGCGATTATGCCCAGCGCAGAATGAATGAAATGAAAGGCCTGTCTGTATCGGATCAATATGTGATAAGAGCAGACAAGGGTCTACAGGATAATGGAGGAAAGAAATTGCTTACCAAAATAGACCTACAAGCTATTCTTGGCAATGGAGGAGACATTACAAAAGCGAGAATACAAAAATTGTCTCGCTCTAACGAAGCTAATGATCGTCAATACGCTGCAGAGCTTTTGCTTCACTCTTCATCTGAAGAAAATACTTCTTTTTTAATTGAATTACTTAATGATCCTGAACCTAAAGTTAGGAAGACTGCTATCGCTACGTCCATCAAGATTAATAATTCGGAAATTATTTTTGCGTTGATAAATAACTTAGCCAACCCGGTATATAGTAACCAGGCTATGAATGCGCTTGTGTTGATTGGTGGGAAAGGACTGAGTCATTTGGAAAATGCTTTTTATCGCTCAGGACAAAGTACACAAACTATTTTACGAATTGTTCAAGTAATTGGTAGGATTGGCGGACAGAAGGCGAAGGATTTATTATGGAGTAAAATCGATTATCCGGATAAAGTGGTTGTCTCTCAAGTGTTGCTTTCAATGGGGGAATGCGGATTTAAGGCTGGCATTTCTCAAATAACCCGCATTAAATATGCAATTGAAAATGATATTGCTGATATCGCCTGGAATCTGAATGCCATGGAAGAAATTGGTGGTGAAGACAATCTTAGCAGAGTACGTGTTGCATTAGATGAAGAGGATCGCAACGATATAGACCACGTCTACATGTTGTTGGCAATGCTTTATGATACTCGATCTATCCAATTGGTGAAAGAAAACATTGAAAGTGGTACGTCAGAAGGTACTAGCTATGCGGTAGAATTGTTGGATGTATTTTTATCAGAACAATTAAAAGTTAAAGTGATTCCTGTTTTGGATGATTTGTCCAGCAGTGAAAAAATTAGTCGATTGGAGATTTTTTATCCGCGTGTTAAATTGGATGATAAGTTGGCGCTTAAATTTTTAGTCAATCGCGATTTCACCCAATCTAATCGTTGGACAAAAGCTTGTGCCTTAGAGCAAATTGGAATTCAAAAGATTGCAGACTTTAAGCTTGATTTAATAGCACAGTTGTTTAATCCGGATAGATTGATTCGTGAAATGGCTGGATGGGCGCTCTATCAAGTGGATCCGTCTGTTTATTTGTCAAACTCCAAACGCTTAGCGGAGGACGTAAGACGATGGCTTGATCGCGCAATCATTCCGGGTGTCCAGACTAAACTCAGGCTATTTGAGAAAATTGTCTTTTATAGATCATTGCCAACCTTTGAAGGTATACCAGGTATTGCATTGTCGTTTCTTGCAGATATTTCAAGAGAAATTCGTTTGGCACCAGATGAATTCATTTCAATTGATGACAAGGTAAATAATGATTTTTTCATTGTTTTTGGGGGTTCTGTCCAGTATTATGAAAAAAGTAGATATGTCACGGATTACCTTCCAGGCCAATTCGTAGGAGAGGTAATTGCTCCTGCAGGTTTTGCAAATTCAAATTTAATAGTTACTAAAGAAGAGACTATTCTACTGAAGATAAACAAAGATCAGTTTTACGAGCTTTTGGCAGATAATGTGAAGCTTGCTGATAAAGTTTTGGAATATATCTAATTTAAGCTTAAATTTTCAGGATTTTTAAGCTTTAGGCGGTTGCAATACTATTTTTTAGACTGTTTTCAATTTTTAAACCGTAATATTCCTAGAGTAATTAGTAGCTTGAATTATAATTGATGTTAAACTATTCTGTCCAAGTTGGCGAATTGGAGGATTTAGATGTCTCCTCATCTCCATTACGAGATAAGGTAACATTTAACCCTTTTCCTGGATTACGACCCTTTTCTCTTGAAGAGTGTCATCTTTTCTTTGGAAGAGAAGGTCATGCTGACGAAATTCTTCTCAAGCTTTCTCAACATCGTGCCGTAACTATTTTAGGCTACTCGGGTAGTGGTAAATCCAGCTTAATGTATTGCGGTCTTATACCGATGCTTTACGGTGGTTTCATGACCCAATCTGGTCCACATTGGAAAGTAGTCATAACACGTCCTGGTAACTCACCAATAGAAAACTTAACAGAGTCAATCGTTAACATTTTAGCTGGAGATGGAAGATTTTCGGATGAAGACAAGCAGATTCATCGCGCATTGATCCGTTCTGTGCTTCACAGTGGACCTAATGGATTAGTAGAGATTACGCGCTATATCCAGACTCAATTAAATGAAAATGTCTTTTTTCTCATCGATCAATTTGAGGAATTGTTTAGATATAAAGACTCACAAGTAGAGAATGCTGACAACGAATCGATAGAATATGTAAATCTCATTCTTAATACCATCAATCAAAAGGAAGTTCCTGCTTATTTGGCACTTAACATGCGTGCTGATTTTATGGGGGATTGTTCAAACTTCTTTGGGCTTACGGAATTAGTTAATAAAAGTAACTACCTGGTTCCGCAAATGACACGCGAGCAAAAGCGTATGATCATTGAAGGTCCTGTAGCGGTAGGCGGTGGCAGAATAACACAGCGCTTAGTAAAAAGACTGTTGAGTGATATCGGAGGAAATCAAGATCAGCTTCCAATTCTTCAGCATGCATTAATGCGTACGTGGGATTATTGGGTGGCCAATAAAGAGCCGGGAGAGCCCATGGATTTACGCCACTATAACTCTATTGGGCAGATTTCTCAGGCACTTTCATTGCACGCCAACGAAGCATTTGACGAACTTAATTCTCAAGAAAAAGGGATTGCAGAAGTATTGTTCAAAGCAATTACTGAAAAGAGTGATGAAAGTCAGGGAACTAGAAGACCAACCAAAATTGGTGTTATAGCAGAGTTAGCAGAAGTTCCTGAAAAACAAGTTATAGACGTAGTAGAAAAATTTAGAGAAGCAGGAAGATCTTTCTTAATGCCATCCTATTCTGTTGCTCTAAATTCGGAATCAATTATTGAATTATCGCATGAAAGTTTAATGCGAATTTGGACACGCCTTTCCACATGGGTAGATGAGGAATTTGAATCGGCTCGGATGTACAAGCGAGTCTCTGATGCCTCAGCCATGTATCAGATTGGTAAAACGAGTCTATGGCGGCCTCCAGATCTTCAGTTGGCACTCAATTGGCAGAAAAAACAAAATCCAACTCGACCTTGGGCACAACGCTATGACATAGCCTTTGAGCGGGCTATTGTCTTCTTGGACACCAGCCGTATAACTTTTGAAGCTGAATTAAAGAATCAAGAAATGCTTCAGCGCAGAATGTTGCGTAGAGCACGGGTTACAAATATTGTGTTAGGTATTTTTCTACTAGTCTCAATTGGATTTTTCTTTTATGGGTTGATAAACAACATCCAAATGAAGAAAGAGCAGCAGTCTGCGATTATTGCCAGAGACATAGCACAACAACAAACAAAATTAGCGGTTGAACAAAAGATTAAGGCAGATGAGGCAACCAAGATCGCTCAGGATAAAACGAAACAATTAGAATTAAAGGAAAGGGAGTTATTGAAGGCGCTGAATGATACCCGGTTGGCTAAAGATTACGCATTGGCCCAAGCGAAGGAAGCAATAAAGCAAGAAAAGCTTGCGATTGCTTCTAGTGAAAAAGAGAAAGCTGCTAATGAAGTGGCACAAATTCAAACTACTAAAGCGACCGAGAACTTTGAACGTGCAAATAGTTTGTATTACCTCACAGTAGCCCAATCCTTAGAGGCAAAATCAGAGGGAATTGATGAACAGCAATTGGCTGGACTAACCTCCATGCAAGGGTACCTCTTTCATACTAAATATGGTGGCAAACAGTATGACCCCTATGTTTTTAGAGGGTTATATTATTCATTGGCTAAATTGTTAGGCAAAAATTATAATGCAGTGAAGTTGCCGGGGGGATTTAAGAATAAGATGTTCGCGCTGGCCGTTTCCCAGACATCTGATAAATTTTTTACTTCAGGTAATGATGGCAGAATAATGCAAGGGAGTTTTGTTGATTTGACTTCCCAAAGTCCCTTCTATGAAAATAAAGGTCATACAAATAGAGTGTTAGCGTTGAGCATTGACGAAAAGCATCTTGTCAATGGAAGTGATTCCAGCCATTTAGAAATATTTAATTTAGAATCACCAAATAAGGAACCAATAATTGTTAAAGGTCATCAGGGGTCAATTTCAGATATCAAATTCTTACCGAACAATTCAGGCTTCATTTCTGCTTCAACGGATCACACTTTACGCTTAACCAATCAAGTGAGCGGAAGAAGTAAAGTGGTTTTGACATTGCCTTATGATTTAAAATCAATTGACATTAGTTCAGATGGGGAATGGATCGCAGGAGCTTCAGTATCCGGGAAAGTCGTTTTAATTAATGCAAAAGATTATTCTTATAAAGAAATTGCCAATGAATCTTCTAATAGAATTTTGTCTGTAGCATTTCACCCAACGAAATCAAACCAGATAGCCTATGGCGTTGAGGTTATTGGTGAAAATCGGAATGTGACAAGGGGCGTTGTTAAAATCCTGGATACGTTTACTCAAAAAATAAAAGAACTTTCAGGACACAAGGCAGGTGTTACTGATCTTGAATTTAGCCCCGATGGTAAGCTCTTGGCAAGTGCCGGGTTAGATCGCAAACTTCAAATGTGGGTAGTTGATCACGAAGAAGATTTGCCTATTGTTATGGATAATAATAATGGCAATGTTTGGCATGTAGCTTTCGCCAAAGGATCCAATTATTTAGTAGCATCTTGTAATGATGGAGAGATCAGAGTTTATCCAACGGATATAAAAATTCTGGCAGAGATGGTTTGTCCGAAGTTAACGCGCAATATGACAAAAGAGGAGTGGAGAATTTACGTAGGGTCAGATATTGAGTATGAGTCAACATGCAAAAGTTTACTGATAAAGGATTTTTGATGAGCATGTATTTCAAGGGCTTTTTCTTCAGTATACTATTTTCCGGATCGTTGACATCATACGTATTTTCACAAATTGGATGTGAACAAACCCTCAATCAGGCAACAGCAGAATTTGACGCAGGGAGGTTTTATAGCTTGCCAGCGCTATTGAAAAATTGTTTAGAAAAAGGCTTTACGAATGAGCAGCAATTCAGGGCCTATTATATTCTTGCACAGGCCTATCTTATCTTAGATGATCCTATCGCAGCGGAAGATAGCTACCTTAAGTTATTGCGGGTAGATCCGGAGTTTAAGCCAAACGAGCAGAAAGATCCCATTGATTTAGTGTACTTGAGTAGAAAATTTACTTCTAGGCCACGATTTACGCCACATTTTAGAATGGGTGCCAATGTCTCTTTTCCGCATACCATTTCTGAAGTATCAACTTTTTCTTCGAAGGTCAGTTCTTCACTTACCCCTCGGGTAGGGTTTCATTTTGGGGCAGGTATTGACTGGAATATTAACGACAAATGGAGCATTTGTTCTGGAGGAAATTTTGCGTTCAAGTCCTTCGCATTGACCATTCCAAATATTGCTAAAGATGATGATGTAACTATCGTTGACAAAAGCACCTGGTTTGATGTTCCGATTTATTTGAAATATTCTTACGATTCAGGACGCCTTAGGCCTTTTTTTTATGCAGGGTTTGCATTGAATTTGTTATTGTCCAGCAGTTCGGCCTTGATATTCAATGATAACAGTCCTTCTCAAGGAAATACAAAAATAGCGCAAGGCCCTGATTTGGATATTGGAAACAGACGTAATTTTCTCAATCGCTCCTTGCTGTTTGGGGGAGGAGTGAAGTATAAGATTGGAAAGAATTTTATATATGCTGATGCCCGCTATATGCTGGGGCTTAATAACCTTACCATACCGGGCAAAAACTATTACAATTCAGATGGGACCTTGGCAACCACATTAACTCAATACCAGTATGTCAATGATTTTTTCCGCCTCGATAACCTTTCAATCACCATCGGGTATATAAGACCGTTGTATAATCCACGCAAAATAAAGAAGGTGAATCCAAAAGGAATATTTAAAAATCTTTTTAGGCCAAAAGGAAAGAAAGGATGATGCGGTATCTTAAAATACTAATTGTAGTTAGTTTATTTTTTTCGTGCGAAACGGGTACGGAGACAGCACCGAATGAGAGTTACTTTCTAAAATATTTTGGCAACGAAGGAAACCAAACAGGAATTGATTTTGTGGTCAATGCAGATGGTACTTTTGTGATCCTGGGTAATTCCCGAACCAAAACTAAGACGACAGAAGATCAACAGATTTATGTTGCCAAAATTGATGGGAAGGGCAAATTAATTTGGGAAAAAACGTTCGGAGGAAAGTTTGACGAAGAAGCAAAAGATATTGAATTGTTGCCTGATGGTAATATGATTGTATTAGCGAATTCCGCGAACAATGCATTCACCGATGATATCGGAAGGGATCGGGATGTGCTTTTGCTTCGGATACGCCAAGATGGAACTAAAATTGATAGCATTAAACAAGGGCTTACTACGGCAGCCAATAATGTTGGAGGGGCGCCAACAGATGAAAATGCTTGCTCCGTGACAGTGATCAGTGATGGATACATCGTAGCAGGAAGTTCTAGCATTGTGCCTCAAACAGCAATTGATAAATATAACTTTATGAATATCCGCTTTCGCAATGACTTGAGTTGGGTGACTGATGCGAGTGGATTATGGAAAAGTGAACCTGCATTTTTCTTTAATAGCGGAGAAAGCAAGACAGTAAAAGTTTTGCAATCTAACGCATCCTTTTATGGATTGGGTTTTACTAATGAAAACGTCAATCGACCTATTCCACAACTTACGGCCGATTTTGATTTTTGTATTTATGGATTAGGACCAGACGGAGGATCTTTAGGTAGAATTTTTCTAGGATCTGCTTTATACAATGAAAAACTCACTTCTGTATCTACTTTACCAATTCAATTGGGCAGTGGCTATTTACTTACGGGATCTCGCCAAAACGCCACAGAAGGTGATGTATATTTAGTCAAACTGGAGCCGGGAATTATTTTTCCACCAAGCCTACAAATAGAGAAGCCGCTCGGTATAAGCTTGGGTAAGGTTGCTTTCCAATCTGCCTACAATTACTCCACTTCATTAAATTACTATGTTACATCAGAGAAACTAAATGGCACTACAACTGATATTTATCTGTCCAAATTGGATAACCGGGGAAGTAAGATATTTGAACAGGTTTTTGGCGGGATTGGCGATGATCTGGCTGGTTCTGTAGCTGAACTTCCAGGTGGGCGTATCGCATTAATTGGCACCATGACGTTAGGCGGAGTGATAGACGGCCAGAAGAAGATTGTGTTTATGAAATTAAACCCGGAAGGACGCCTGGCTCCATAAAAAAATGTGTTTTTGAAATAGAATTGGTTACTTTTGGTGGTCTGTAATCATATAGAACGTATAGTTAGTTAACCACTTTATGCCTACTCTTTCACCACTGACTCTAATATCATTATTCCTTCATTTTGACTTAGCATCTCCTTTTGAGTTCATTTTTATCGGAAATCGCTCCATCAAGCGTAGATCTTCGGGACTTGGTAATTTAATTAACTCTTTTCAAATCAATTGAATACTGCGCCAACATCAGCATTAAAGCGGCATAGAATTCTATTGTCATGTGTTGCTTTTTTACTTTTCTTAAGTTTCTCAGGTTGGGCTCAGACCACCATAACAACAGGCTCAACCATCAATGCCTCGGCAATTCCAGCGGGTAACACTATAGTTATTGAAGAAGGGGGCACTCTCTCAATGGATGTGGCTCGATCATTCACCTCAATAACAACATCTACTACTGGTGTTGGAAATGCAGTAATAACAGGGGCAAATGCATTAACGATTACAGGGACTATTAATATTGTTGCAACCACCAGGTTGGCTGCCTTAGGAACTTTCAATATTGCCGGAACGGCAGTTATCACGGTTAACGGTGTTTTTTTAAATGGAAGTACTGGTACGCTGGCTTTTTCTTCTATGGTTGTAAATGCCGGAGCTACTTATGAACATGCAAAGGATGGGGGAACTATTCCAACTGCCACATGGGCTGCCACTTCCAATTTCAATATTACCGGTGTGACAGCGACAGCACCTCTAGGATTCGCGGGGCAGTCATTTGGCAATTTAACTTGGAATTCTCCTAGCCAGAACACTAATATTTACTTTGAATCAAGTTTTACAATTCAAGGCAATTTTTCAGTATTAGATACAGGTTTGCCCCTCAATCAAGGGTTGAGAGCATTAAGGATGTCGAATACAGGAACGGGTTATACAATTGACGTTGCTGGCAATTTTATAATAACCAATAGTTCATGGAAGATGAATAATGACACTGGTTCCTGCACTCTTAATGTTGGCGGAGATTTGACGGTGAACAGTGGAAATTTTATCATTGTTTCGGGAGTAGCCAATTCAACCGTCAACGTTACTGGCAACGTTAATGTATTAGGAGGATTGCTAGACATGCAGGATGATGCCGGTGGTACAACTGCAATCCTCAATGTTACCGGTAATTTTACACATACAGGTGGTACAATTACGGAGAGTGGAGGTGGTAATGGATTCATAGTGTTTAATCGTGCTGGTTCTCAAATCTATACTTCTGGTGGTGCCATTTCCAATCTTGTTGATTTCACTGTTAACAGCGGAACTACCTTACAGATGGCTGCACCCGGTACCACATTAACAGGTGGAGGAAATTTTACCTTGTCATCGGG
>JANPBK010000066.1:0-10319 GCA_031430395.1 Cyclobacteriaceae bacterium | reverse complement strand
TTATCAGGAAGGGTCTGCTGTTTACAAATTTGCAGTCACCAACATGGCTGAGGTAGCTGCTCAAGTTGCTGAACGAAACCACCTCACCAAAGAAACCATCTCATGGTTGGTACCGCATCAAGCAAACAAACGCATCATTGATGCAACCGCTAATCGGGTAGGGATTTCTGAAGACAAAGTAATGATGAACATTGAGCGATATGGAAATACCACAGCCGGCACGATACCACTTTTGCTTTGGGATTATGAGAAACGATTGAAGAAAGGAGACAATCTCCTATTAGCTGCTTTTGGTGGTGGATTTACTTGGGGCGCTGTATATATTAAATGGGCCTATAACCCAAAAGCTTAAACTTTAATTTTAAAATATTACTAATAACATGGCAACTGTATCCGATTTAAATAAAGGAAGTTACGTTCGATATAACGGTGAAGTAGTGCAAGTTGAAGAATTACAACATAGGACTCCAGGTAATCTACGCGCCTTTTATCAAATTAAGATGCGCAGTTTACGTACGGGCAAGATTGTTGAAAACCGCTTTCGCCCGGGCGATTCAATTGAACAGTTAAGAGTCGAGACAAAAGAATATCAATACCTTTATCAGGATGGAGAAAGCTTAGTATGTATGGATAATGCTACTTTTGAACAAATCTATTTGGATAGAATACTTTTGGGTGACTCTGTGAATTATATCAAAGAAGGAGTTACTTTATTGATTGCATTTGAAGATGGCGGCAATCCTATTACTGCTGAGGCTCCTGCTCATGTAGTCATGAATGTTACCTATACGGAGCCAGGTGTACAGGGAGATACAGCAACGCGCACGCTCAAGGCTGCTACCATAGAAACAGGAACGGAGATTCGTGTACCTTTATTTGTCAATACCGGTGATAATATTAAAATAAAAACAAGCACCGGTGAGTACGTTGAAAGAGTTAAATAATTGAATTTTTATGGCTACGAAAAAAGAGATCGCATTTAAAAGTATTGGCGCTAAAAAACCAACTAATCAAACCCAATCTGAAATGAAAACTACCGAAATCCGTGACCTGATTGATTTCATTGCCCAGTCTGGCCTGAATGAAGTGGATATTGAAACCAAAGAGTTGAAACTTCATGTTAAACGTGAACCCGATCAACGTGTAATGAAATCTTCCGCCCCAGTGATGGCGGCTCCAGTTGCTGCAGTCCCAACCGCTCCAATTGTTCAACAAGCTCCCGCAAAGATTGAAAAGCCGGCTGCTCCAATTGTGAAGGGGCTTGAAATTAAATCACCAATGATTGGTACCTTTTATCGCACTTCCAACCCTGATTCACCTCCATTTGTTTCCGTAGGTGACAAGGTTACTAAAGGCCAAACGGTTTGCATTATTGAAGCTATGAAGCTATTCAACGAAATTGAATCAGAAGTATCGGGAACCATTGTAAAAGTAATGGTAGAAAATTCTTCCCCCGTTGAATATGATCAAGTTCTATTTATTGTTGAGCCGGATTAATTAATCCTTCATTCATGGTATTAAAATCCTTCCATTGAAGGAGCATATAGGCATGAATATTAAATCTTAATTTAGAATTCAATATGTTTAAAAAAATATTAATTGCCAACCGTGGTGAAATTGCATTACGCATCATTCGCACTTGCAAAGAAATGGATATTAAGACGGTAGCTGTTTATTCGACAGCTGATCGGGAAAGTCTTCATGTTCGTTTTGCTGATGAAGCTGTATGTATCGGTAGCGCAGCCAGTAAGGATTCGTATTTGAATATTCCTCGAATCATTTCAGCGGCAGAAATTACGAATGCGGATGCGATCCATCCAGGATATGGATTTCTATCGGAGAATGCTGAGTTTTCTTCTGTGTGTCATGAGTATGGAATAAAGTTTATCGGCCCTACACCTGACATGATTCGCTCAATGGGCGATAAAATCACAGCTAAAGAAACCATGCTCAAAGCCGGTGTCCCTTGTATACCAGGTTCCGTTGGCCTGCTTGAATCAATCGAACAAGGTATTGAATTGTCAAAAAAAATTAAGTACCCCGTTATTGTCAAAGCGACCGCTGGTGGTGGTGGTAAAGGAATGCGTATCATCAACAATGATGAAGAATTTACGAAAGCTTGGGATGATGCCAAACGTGAAGCGGCTGCTTCTTTTGGAAACGATGGCTTATATCTTGAAAAATTTGTAGAAGAGCCTCGTCATATTGAAATACAAGTTGTTGGAGATCAATATGGTAAAGTTTGCCATTTATCCGAACGTGATTGCTCTATTCAACGAAGACATCAAAAATTAGTTGAAGAAACCCCATCCCCGGTAGTCACTCAAGAACTGAGAGATCGTATGGGCGAAGCTGCCATTAAGGGAGCGAAAGCCATTAGCTACGAAGGAGTAGGAACCATCGAATTTCTCGTAGATAAACATGGAGATTTCTATTTCATGGAAATGAATACTCGTATTCAAGTAGAGCATCCTATAACTGAAGAAGTTACTGACTATGACTTAATCAAAGAACAAATCAAAGTGGCAGCAGGTGTACCTATTTCAGGCAATAACTATTATCCTAATTTATTTGCCATGGAATGTCGTATTAATGCAGAAGATCCTGCTAATGGTTTTCGCCCTTCTCCCGGAAAAATAACCAACATTCATATGCCGGGAGGTCACGGAATTCGAATTGATAGCCATGTCTATTCAGGATATACCATTCCACCCAACTACGATTCAATGATTGCCAAATTAATTGTAAGTGGCCAATCCCGTGAAGAAGTAATTACCCGCATGAAAAGAGCCCTCAGTGAATTTGTGATTGAGGGTGTGAAAACAACCATCCCTTTCCATTTAAAATTGATGGATAACGCTATTTTCCGATCTGGAAAGTTTACCACTAAGTTTTTAGAAACCTCCTTTGATTTTTCAGAGTTAAAATAAATTACCGTTGGTAATAATTAGAGATTTGGAAAAATTCCAAATCTCTTTTTTATTCATAACGAAGCGACTTCACGGGCTCAATCAAGGCGGCCTTCAACGCTTGATAGCCAACTGTCAACCATGCAATCAATAATGCTCCTAACGAGCTGATGGCAAAAATGAAAACGGTGATCTCCACACGATAGGCAAATTGACTTAACCAGTAGTCCAGCAAGTAGTACGAAGGCACTACAGCCAATATAATAGAGATAACAACCAATAAAGTAAACTCCTTTGAAAGCAAGGCGGTGACACTTGACACACTTGCACCCATTGCTTTCCGTATGCCAATTTCCTTCGTTCGTTGTTCGGCTGTAAACGCTGCCAATGCAAACAAACCTAAGCTGGCAATGAAGATCGCCAAGATGGTGAACACAGTAAAAAGTGAACCTAGGCGTTCCTCTTCGCGAAAAAGCTGATCAAAATTTTGATCAAGAAAAGAATATTCCAAAGGATCACCAGAAGCATATTCTTTCCAAAGGGCTGTTGTTTCCTTGACCACATCTTCTGCTTTTCCAGAATAACGCACTAATAGGTTGCTTGATTTATCTGTTAGTCGAATGACCATTGGGCGAACTTTCACCTTGTACGATTCAAAATTAAAATCCTTTACTACCCCGATTACATTCATCGGTATCTCGGTGATAATGCCCTTACTTTGAATCCCACTAAACGTGATCAATTTTTCCTGCAATGGCTGCTCCCATCCAAGTTCACGAGCTGCGGCTTCGTTGATGACCACTGCAGTGGAGTCCGAAGGAAAGTCACTCGAAAAATAACGTCCCTGAAGCATTTCAAATTTCAGTACATTGGCATGGTCATAATCTGCAAAGTAGGTGCCTAACAAATGGTCATTTCTTGTAACAGCATTACGGAACGCAGTGGTATTATTTACACCGGGAAAAACATTGTTGGTAAAACTCACTTTTTCAACGCCATTTTTTGTAAGAATAGAATTTTTAAACACAGTTTGGTTGGTACCCAAACGCCCGGCATTTCTTATAACCAATACGTTGTGCTTATCCAGTCCTGCATTTCGTTCTTGCAAAAATGTAATCTGTTGATAGACGGTAGAGGTGCAAATAATGAGAATGATAGAAAGTGCAAATTGAAAAACGACTAGCCCGCTACGAATACCTTTACTTTTTAGTCCAGCGCGCACTTTGCCCTTCAATACTTCAACGGCACTAAAGCTGGTTAAGTAAAATGCAGGGTAACTACCGGCAAACAAACCAATAACGACCACAAGCATCCCAGCGATCCATAAAATAGATGGATCAAGGATGTTGGCCAATGTCAGTTCTTTACCAGAAAGTAAGTTGAACTGCGGCAATAGAAGTAGAGCAAGCGCAAAAGCTATAATAATGGCGATGAAGGCATACACGAATGACTCCGCCAAAAACTGTCCAACCATTTGACTTCGTATCGAACCCAATGTCTTGCGTAGCCCCACCTCCTTGGCACGCCCTGCTGAACGTGCCGTAGATAAATTCATGAAATTGATGCAGGCGATCAGCAAAATAAAAATACCTACACCGCCAAATACATATAAATAGGTGATGTTTCCCTGAGCTTGTATATCATCATTCCATGTTGTGTGAAGCCGTGAGTTCAACAATGGTACAGTGTAATACCCATATTCATTTCCGCTTTCCCGAAATTTTTGTATCGATGCACCTGAGAATTGTTCAATCTCTGGTGCAATGTGTTTGTCTGTGACATCATTAAGTTTAGACGAGATAGCTGCAATATCTGTGTTGGTACTTTTTCTGAAATAGGTGTATAAGCCATTGCTCAGCCAAATAGGTGCATTGTAGTATTCCTTTTCTGAACTTGTCGAGAGAAGGGCCGCAAATGAAAAATGAGAATTGTGAGGCGGTGTAGCAGCAATGCCTGTTACTTTAAAGGATTTGTTTTGGTTGCCAATAGTAATCAGCTTACCCAATGCTTCTCCTTTAAAATATTTTTTGGCCAACTCAGGGGTGAGCACGATACTATTTGGCTCTTTTAAGGCCGTAGTAGGATCTCCCTCTAAAAGTGTAAATGAAAAGAATTGGAAAAAATTTGAATCTGCAAATACTATCTTATCTTCTGTAAACGATAGATCGCCATTTTTAAAAACCATGTCATTTCTAAGTTTGACACGGGTGGCTGCTTCCACACCGGGGATTTCAGTAACCATAGCCGAAGCCAACGGAGGGCACGAACTGGCCGTATTAAGTTCTTGTCCACTAATTTTTCCGTGAAGGCCAATGCGGTAAATACTTGATGCCTCTTGATGAAACCGATCGTAACTGAGCTCATCTACAATATAGACTAAGATAAACAAGCAAGCAGCCATTCCAGTTGCTAATCCAAAGATATTGATAGTAGAATAAAATGAATGCTTCCTGATGTTTCGAAGGGCAACAGTTAAATAGTTTTTTATCATACAGAAAAATTTAATTCAGCCTATCTCAAAACAAAATTTGATGACAAACTTACTACTCAGGGTGACGAACCAGGTTTGTATGTTAGACGTTGTTTCTTGCAGACGGGTTACAGTATTCACAAAAAATAAAAGTCTATTCATCTCTCAATGTCTTCGTTGGATTCAACATCGCAGTACTTATTGTTTTGTATCCAACAGCAGCCACCGCAATCACCACCATTACTGTAATTGATAATAGAAGAGTGATCACATTCAGTTTCATATAGTATTCCCAGATAGAATCCATCAGGATATCTGTTGCGAAATAACCAGCTGTGCCACCTAGTATCGTTGCAATTCCTAAATTGACAACAAACTCAAAATTGATAACGCCAGATATATTAGCCACTGAAGCACCGAGTACTTTACGCACTCCGATCTCTTTCATTTTCTTTTCGATATTAAGCGATACAAGTGTGTATAGTCCTATGCCCGTCATCAATGCTGCAAAAAAACCAAGGAAACCAAACATGACAGAAACGTTCTTATTGATTTCATTTGTCTCTTGCAATTCCTGATCAATCCACTGACCGGCATACAAGGTGTTTGGGAAAACCTCTTTCCACTTCTTTTCCATGTCATCGTTGACTGATGCCATCTTCGCAGGTTCTACCTTAACCAAAAGCTGTTGGTATTTATCTTTGTTCGCATAGCGTAGCATCAAAGGTTGTATCGGTCCCCATAAAGCTTGCGTATAAACATTCTTGATAACACCCACCACATATAGCTGCACAGTATCCATCCATACTACGCGCTTCCCGATGGGACTGTCTTTCCATCCATATTGTTTCACAAATTCTTCCGTTACCAGAATAGATTCTTTTCTGTCTGTTTCAGAATCTTTTTGAAATTTTCGACCGGATAACAAAGTCATGTCCATCACCTCCAAATAATTATCACCTATATCCATGATGTCAACTTCACGCTCAATGGACTCATACTTAACAGGATCATTGTAACGAGAATTTGCTACATGATGGCGTGTGCCGGCAATCAATTGAATATCCTTGTTAGAAGAAAGTGCATCGCGGTAAGTATTGTAGGAATTCTCATTGTTAACCCAAGCGGAAATAACACCGTGTGTAACGAAACCCAAGTCGTAATTCTTTTGGTATTCGCCATTCTGATAAAAGGCAACTCCCATGATGATTGCTAATAACGAAATGACAAACTGACCTCCTAACAAAATTCGGGTAAACCAGTTAGTGCCTCCAAACTTTGCCTTGCCTTTTAGTATGCTTACGGGCTCGAATGAAGTGATGTAAAATGCGGGATAGGAACCGGCAATAAGCGCGGTGGCTATGAGGAGAATCATCAGGAATAAAAGAAACCCCGCATTCTCGGTGTAACTTAGCTTGAGATCTAACCAGGCCCACATATTATCATATGCCGGCACCAGCCATTCTGCCATCAGCAATCCGGCAAGTAAACCCAGAAAACACAGGATTAAATTCTCTCCTAAGAACTGAATAACCAATTGCTTGCGAAGACTTCCCATCACCTTTCGTATGCCAATCTCTTTCAGTCGTTTGCTTGAAATTGCAATGGATGTATTTGTGAAGTTAAAACACGCTAATAGAAGCAGCAAGGCAGCCATGATTGCTGGAACCGTAACAGCTTCATCCGGAATTCCGCCACCGAGGTAATCACTATCCAGGCGTGGATTGGCTCTGTTACGCTGCATCAAGCCTACGAAATTTTCGAGGTAATATTCGGTGATTTTAAAGTCTTCACGCACTTTATTTTGAGGCTCAATGTATTGTTGCAATTGCTTTGTAACCATTGCAACTTTAGAAGGATCTTCGATTTTTAAAAATAGTACATGCGCCCAGCGCTTCCAGTTTGTCTCGCTTACCTCCTTGTCCAGATTAACATCCCAAAAATTGTCGAACAGGGTAATCACGTCAAAACCGAAACTGTTGTTTTGTGGGGGCTTCTTAAAAACACCTCCAATTTCAAACTCCTTCGGTCTTCGCACTCCATCAGCACCCAGCACGATCTGTGTCAACGATTGGCCGACAACATCTTCCTTGTTAAAATACTTTTTTGCAATCTTATCACTGATAAAAACCCTTCCCTTATCATAAAAATTATCATAAGAACCATACACCAATTTAAATGTGAACAAATCAAAAAACGCGGAGTCTGCATAGGCCATTTGATCACCAAACACTTCCTCGCCAATCCGCATGTCACAGTAAGAGGACATATAGCGAACCGTCTTACTCACTTCTTTGATATTCTGCTTGATGAAGCCACCTAGAGGCATGGGGGCCATGCCGAAACGATTCTTCTGTCCTTGAAACTCACGCCAAAACTGAACGCGATATACGTCTTGTGTTTTATCATGTATTTTGTCCCAATTAGAACTGTAGCCCCAGTTTAAATATGCCGTAATGCAACAAGCGATGGCCAATCCCATCCCAAAGACATTGATGAAAATGAACAACTTGTTCTTCATCAAGTTGCGAAACGTAATCAGAAGATAATTTTTTAACATAGTGCTTGCGTTGGATAAACTAAAAATACAAAGTGCTTCTGCTTAATGACTAATATTTCTATACTATTCATCTCTCAATACAAGTGCCGGATTCAATCGAGTTGTTTTAAAGAGTTTATAACCAATGGACACAACTGAAGCGACTATCAGAATTGTAGCAGCAATGATCATTGACCTGATACTTACCGTCTGATAATAGTCCCAAATGCTCTCCATGAAAAGAGAGGATAACCAATAGCCCAAAAATCCACCACCGACACTAGCAATCAACAATATGATTACAAATTCCCGATTAACAACGGCTGTAATATTCCAGGTAGAAGCACCCAATACTTTTCGAACCCCAATTTCTTTCATCTTTTTGATGATATTTAATGAAACCAATGTGAATAATCCAGTCACCGAAAGCATAAGCGCTACTAAGCCGAGAAAGCTGAACATCTTAACCAGGTTCTTGTTAACCGTATCAGATTCCACCATTGCATCATCCATATATTTTCCATCATAAATTTTCTCCGGAAAAATGATCTTCCATTTTGCTTCCATGAACTTATTAACGGCCACTAGTTTGTCCACATTCGCCTGTACTAAAATATGATTCACGTTATCTTTGGGTGCATACCGAAACATGACAGGGTCCATTTTTTCCCACAGACCGTTAGTGTATATATCTTTTACCACACCTACTACATAGTATTTGACCGTATCGAGCCAAATAATTTCTTTGCCAATTGGATTACCTAAGCCAAGCTTACTAGCAAGGCCTTCCGTAATAATCACGGATTCTTTTCGATCGGTTGCTGATTCAGATTCAAAATTTCTTCCGTTTGTTATAGAGATTCCCATCATCGGAATGTACTCAGAACTTACATCCAAAATATCCACCTCTATTTCTTTGTCATCATGTTTAATCGGGTCATTAAATCCTGAAGAATACAAGTGAGTCTGCGTACCTGTAATAGATAAGATATTCGGATTTTCCACTAGCACATTACGGTACGTTTCATACTCGGAACGACTATTCAAATTTGTAAAGACAATACCCGTTCTATTAAAACCTAAATCGAAACTGCGTTGAAAGGTAGCGTTATCAGTGAAGGCAAAACTACAAACTATACCCGCAAGGGAAATTGAAAACTGAAGGCATAACAACACTCTTGTAAACGTATTCGTGCCGCCAAATTTCAATGTCCCCTTTAGTATACTGGCAGGTTCAAATTTGCTTATGTAAAAGGCCGGATAACTTCCAGCGAGCAAACTTGTGACAATCAATGTGAGAATCATAAAGATCAGAAAGTTGGGCCGTCCAAAATAGTTTGTAACCATGTCAAATTCCGGCCACAGTTTATTGAAAGCAGGGAGGAGAAAAAACTCTCCGATGAGAATCCCAAATATCAATGCCAGAAAACAGATTAACGTAGTCTCACCTATAAATTGAGCGATCAAATCCTTACGGGTGCTGCCCATTACTTTCCGAATTCCAATCTCTTTCAACCTGCGAGATGAAATGGCTACAGCCGTATTGGTTAGATTAAAGATAGCAATCAACAAAACAAAAAGGCCCATTAGCCCGATGCCAATAACAGCCGCCAAAGGTGAACCATCTTGTGTCCACGTCCCATTCTTGTCAGCGTAGCTATCACGTACAGCCATTCCTACAAATGGCTCCACCAAAAAATACTTAATAATAAAATCTTCCCGAATCTTATTATTGTTTTCAGTGTATTGCTTCAACTGTTCCTGAATAGGAGCTACCCTGGCGGGGTCTTTTATCTGGACAAAAAGGTTGTTTCTGTACTTCCAGCTATTTTCATTGTAGTCACCTTTTGCAAATTCAAACATATTGTCATAGTGAGAATATGCCTGCCCACTGAAACTTGAATTACTTGGTTGTTTTTTAAAAACACCTGACACAACATACTCTTTTTTCTTCCCACTATCGAGTAACTGCGTCATGGGTTTACCCAATGCTTGCTCGTCTCCAAAATATTTTTTGGCTAACTCATCACTGATGCAAATCTCATTTCGGTTTTTTAGCTCTCCGTTGCCGGCTACAAATTCGAATGTAAAGAGCTTAAAAAAGCCTGAGTCCACATAAGTAAGGTTGCTATTGAATAGCTCTTCTTTGATACGGAAGTTACCGCCATCAGGAGAAAACCGAACTACTGTAGTTACGTCTGATATATTTCGCTTAATCGCATTGCCGAGAGCAATTGGCGCGTGACCAAATTCAGTTAGCTCGTTTTGAAATTCGCGAACAGAACCTACTCGGTAAATGGATGACGCATTTTTATGCATCTCATCGAATCCTGCATTGTGGTCGTAGTTAAAGAAGCCAATGATACAGCAGGCAATGGAGATCGCCATACCAAAGATATTG
>JANPBK010000065.1:0-9092 GCA_031430395.1 Cyclobacteriaceae bacterium | reverse complement strand
GGTCTCCACACAGTTAAAAGATTGGTTAGATCCTTTGCATACAGGAACATTAAGCATAAACACAAACTGTGGAGGTATTTCTGGACCTGACATTATCTGTACCACTGGTACGTTCACACCAAACTACACTGGTGTTATTTGGAGTTCAAGTAATACCTCAGGTTTATCAATTGATTCAAATGGGCAAGCAACCCGATTAAACAATTTTAATGGAAATGTTACAGTAACAGCCACAGTTCTTGAAGGTTGTGTTGCATCTAAACTAGTTTATGTAGGTCTACCATCAGCTGACATAAATACTTTAATATTCTCAAGTGGGCAAAGGGGTATTAACCCTGTTACACTCTCACCAAGTTCCGTCTACCAATTTAGTTGCGACTTTGTGGCTGGCGCAACTTCCTTTACATGGGTACTTCCATTTGGCTTTTCATTCGTAGGCGGAAGATTTACTTCGATTCCTGGGATTCGTACTTCAGCAACAGACGGTACATATGCTCTATATTGCTCGGCCAACAATCTTTGTGGAATAAGTTATACTCATAGCCTTGGTATAAACATAAGTGGTGGAGGTGGACAACAGCAAAAAATATCAGTTTATCCAAATCCAGCATCAAGTAGTTTGACAATTGAGTCTACAGGGACAATTATAGCAATCTCTGATACGAATCTAAGTGAAACATCAAAATCAAGTACAGTTGAGGATTTTTCTGCCAAACTTTTGAACCAATTTAACTTGGAATTGATAACTGGCGAAAGTCATAATTGTAAAATTGTCTTTGACGTAAGTAACATTCAAAATGGTTTATATTACTTACACGTGAGGAGAGGAGAAGAACTTATTAAACAACAAATTCTAATCAATAGATAAGATATTCGCTACAATGCACTACACCAATGCCAAAGCAGCGCATGTTAAAGGGTCAGTGTCGCGGCAAATGTCCATAACAATGGCTTGCTTTAAACGGGCAGGACTGTGCGTCATCAAAGTGAATGGTTTTCTATTTGTTTTAATATGAGTGAAAGGGAGCAGGGTTTTATTTACATGCAATAAAAAAGGCCACCTCGATCTGAGATGGCCTTCGCATTACTGAATCGGATAGTTTAGTTCTGTTTTGAACCTAACATGAGTAAATCGTTCACGTTGATTTCTGTTACATAGCGCTTCTCGCCTTTATCTGTTTCGTAATTGCGGTGAACGAGCTTGCCCTCTACGCATACCTCCATGCCTTTCTTTAGATACTTTTCGGCTACACCTGCCAGTTGCCCCCAGATCACAATGTTATGCCATTGCGTATCCTCTACTTTATCGCCTTTCTGATTTTTGTACGCATCTGTTGTGGCAATGGAGAAGGATACCTTTTTTGATTTGTCAAACTCTTTCACTTCAGGATCCTTGCCCAAACGACCGATCAACTGCACGCTGTTTCTCAAACTTTTCATAACTGTAAAATTTAAATTGTTAATAATTGTTTTTTGTTTTTGTCCTCGACTGAGTTGTTCAGCGATTGACGATACAAAGGTGAAGGGAGAAAAAAAACAGAGTCGTAGGTTAGTCAATTACTTTCGGTTATATTCGCTTGTAAACGTTTACAATCGGCAAATATGGCCAAAACAGAAGAAAAAACGTGTTTGGAGTGTGGTGGAAAAATCATCGGTCGGATCGATAAAAAGTTTTGTTCTGACCAATGTCGGGTTTCGCATAACAATAAATTAAATAGCAACGAGACCAATTACATCAGGAATGTCAACAATACATTGCGCAAAAACAGAAGAATCTTGCTGGAAGCAAATCCGACCGGGAAAACAAAAATGAGCCGTGAGAAGCTCATTCAAAGAGGATTTGACTTCAACTATTTTACCAACGTATATAAGACCAAAGAGGGCACGATCTATTATTATTGCTACGAACAAGGCTATTTGCCTATTGAAAATAATTGGTGTCTGCTGGTGGAAAGAAAACAAAACCCATAACCTATGGCCGGGCTAAAAAAAATAAAGCTTCATTTACAAGAGAAGGTTGCTCTCTTACCGCTCCCCAAAACGACTGCTGGCTACCGCTATGCGGTTACTAATCATGGCAGAGTAATTAGTTTCATCGACAAGCCGATAAACGGTCATTTCTTAAAGACCAATCTAATATCCAACTATCCGGGAATATCCATACGTCCGGGTGGGGCTGAAAAAAGTTATACAGTACATCGACTTGTGGCGCAACAATTTTTAAAGCAACCCAGCAAGGCTCATAAATTTGTTATTCACCTAAACTTCAAGAAAAGTGATAACCATTATAAAAATTTAAAGTGGGCTACTATTGAACAACAGTTTGCTCACTTTAAGAAAAGTCCTTTGTATAACAAGCGGGGTGGAAACTTTAGACTTAACGAAGAAAAAGTCCGATGGATCAAACAACATTTGGTTCGAGGAAAATTATCCTTAAAAATACTAGCCAAGAAATTTGGTGTAAGTGACATGCAAATCCACCGGATAAAAACCGGAGAAAACTGGTCGCATGTAAAAATCTAATACTACTAACAATACTAATAATGTGGAATCTACAGGGTAAAAAAGCGTTGGTCACGGGCGGCACCAAAGGCATAGGCCTTGCCATCACA
The DNA here is from genome assembly GCA_031430395.1 of Cyclobacteriaceae bacterium. Taxonomy (GTDB): domain Bacteria; phylum Bacteroidota; class Bacteroidia; order Cytophagales; family Cyclobacteriaceae; genus ELB16-189. The sequence continues at coordinate 6,480 of JANPBK010000065.1, read as the reverse complement.
AAAGAGTTCTTAAACTTAGGTGCAGAAGTACTTGTAGTTGCCCGCGAAACAAAAAGCATTCAGGGTAAGGTGAAGCATTCCGCAAATCTTTTTACGATGGAAGGAGATGTGACCGATGCACTATTTCGAGTTCAGTTAATTAATAAAGTAAAAGACAATTGGGGCACATTGGATATTCTGGTAAATAATGTTGGTACCAACGTGCGCAAAAAATTTGTTGAATATACTGAAGATGAATACAGGCAACTTTTCGAAACTAACTTATTTAGTTTAACAGAAATCACCAGGCTGGCCTATCCCTTTTTAAAAAAATCAATGAAAGCAAGTGTGGTTAATATCGCTTCGGTGGCTGGTTCGTTTGATGTTCAAACGGGCCCTCCTTATGGTATGACAAAGGCAGCCATTATTCAACTTTCCAAACACCTGGCAGCAGAATGGGCGCCCGATGGAATTCGGGTAAATACCGTTTCGCCTTGGTACATACAAACTCCGCTCACAGAATCCGTGTTAGCACAACCTGAGCGGCTAGCTAAAATTATTGCTCGCACGCCTATGAATCGAGTCGGTCAACCGGAAGAAGTTGCAAGTCTGGTGGCCTATTTGGCAATGGATAATGCCAGCTATATCACCGGGCAAAATATAATGGTAGACGGAGGCATGAGTGTGAAAGGGCTTTGACAAAAAAAAGGTATGCTTAAGTTAATATCTGCTTAGCTATCAATACATCTTTAAGATTTGAATTATGAAAAATACGTTAATTACTATTTTATTGATGTGTACGATTGCCTCATACGGGCAATCGATCAAAAATCTTACAATAGGTAAACCGGAAGAAGCCGGCCTATCTGCAGAGCGACTCGCAAGAATGGATCAACTCATCAATGAGTATATAGCAAAGAAATGGATACCGGGAGCTGTCGTGCTGATCGCCCGAAATGGGAAAATCGTATACCATAGAGCATATGGATATAGCGATGTTGAAAAACAAACACCCCTAAAAAAAGACGATATCTTTCGTATTGCTTCTCAAACAAAAGCAATTACCAGTTTAGCCGTTATGATGCTTTTTGAAGAAGGGAAACTTTTATTAGACGACCCTATCTCACGTTATATCCCGGAATTCAAAAACCCAAAAATACTAGGCAACATGAATTGGGCGGATACGACCTACTCTACTACTCCAGCCAAAAACGAAATTACCATCAGGCATTTACTATCCCATACATCTGGAATCGATTATGCTGATATTGGTAGTCAAGACTTTAAAGCGATTTACGCTAAATCAAAAGTGCCAAGCGGTATCGGCACAAACAATATTCTTCTTGCTGATAAAATAAAAATACTTGGAACACTTCCGTTAAAACACAATCCGGGGGAGCAATTTACCTATGGGCTAAATACTGATGTACTTGGTTATTTGGTGGAGGTCATTTCAGGTCAATCACTGGATCAATTTTTTAAGTCCAGAATCTTTCAACCACTTGGAATGAATGATACCTATTTTTATTTGCCAAGCGAAAAATTCAATCGATTAGTGGGTTTGCATCAAACGAAAGATGGTTCACCAAAAAAAATGGAGACTCCTACCGGCAAAGGCATCAACCCAAATTATCCCGCTACAAAAGGAACATATTTTTCAGGAGGTGCTGGCCTGAGTTGCACCATTGAAGACTACGCTAAATTTCTTCAACTGTTTTTGAACAAAGGCGAGTATAATGGAATCCGGCTACTTAGCCGAAAAACAGTAGAACTCATGTTGATGAATCAAACGCAACCACCCGTTACTGAACAGTTCGGACTCGGCTTCGGATTAGAAACAGATAAGAATGATTTTAAGTCAATCAGCACAATAGGCTCTTTTTCATGGGGTGGTGCGTTCAATACTAACTATTGGACAGATCCAAAAGAGAAATTAATTGGATTGATATTCACGAATATGTATGCTTCCTCCACCTATCAATTAACAGACAAATTTAAAGTACTAACCTACCAAGCAATTGTAGACTGAAGAAATTTACTATAGCATAGCAGCCAATTATTGGCTATTTTTTCATTGATACAAATCAAGTAACACGTTTCATAAATCCTTGATGGAAATCTTCTTGTGATAGCCATTCGCCAATTCATTGAAAGGCAGACGGACACATAAAAAGTGATCTTCTATCCGGGCAGAAATACCAGTCATATCAATAAAATAAGGGATGGGCTTATAATAAATTACCCTGGGTATTTGAATACCCGTTTCATTAGACTCCAAATGTTGTGAGTAATAAATACTTATAAAATTATTATGTATTTCTACCTTCAGATCCAATTCAGACAGACCAGGCACCTTGCAACTTACTTCCCGATAGTGCTCATTTTGCACTAACTTAATAATTGGCTGACTGGTGCCTCCATGAAGTGTATTCAACACGTCAATCGAATGCAATAACTCTTCGGGAATCATTCTACGCTTTTTCATTTCCATTCTTTTGCTTCAAATCTGTTAACAATCAAGATGCCATTGAAAGTTCCAAGCCAAAAAGGCAGCCACGATGTAAAGATGGCTAATCATCTCGATTACAAATAGGCGCCTACAAACACCATGAAAAAAAGTAAGAAGAATTGACAGCTATGTTGCAACAACTTGATTTCTGGTGAAGCCACGTTGCAACAACATCAGAATTATGCGAAAATAATTTGCTAAGAATTCATATTCAGTACTTTTGAATACTGTGTCCGAAATAGCTTTAACGATACCTCAAGAAAAAAAATATTTCCAGTTTGTTTTTGTGCTGGCCGTCTTTACTATTATATACAATCTGGCAGAGGGCATTGTTGCCACATGGTTTGGATATCAAGATGAAACCTTGGCACTTTTTGGATTTGGGGTGGATAGTTTTATAGAAATGATTTCCGGCCTCGGGATTGCGTACATGGTCATCCGAATTCAAAACAACTCAGCTAGTCATCGAAGTACATTCGAAAAAAGAGCTTTAAAAATAACGGGCATTTCCTTTTATGCATTGGTCCTTGGACTTATCATCTCAACTTGCTTCACTTTGTACCTTGAAAAAAAACCAACGACTACATTTTGGGGAGTCGTGATATCCTTTATCTCAATTGTGGTGATGGCATTTTTGCTTCGTAGCAAACTCCATACTGGAAAACAACTTAAATCAGAAGCAATCCTTGCAGATGCGAGTTGTACAAAAGTTTGCATCTATATGTCGTGCATTCTATTGATATCGAGCGGCATTTATGAATTGACCGGCTTTATGTATGCCGATGCCATTGGAACCTTGGGGTTAGCCTGGTTCTCCTATAAAGAGGGACAAGAGTGTTTTGAAAAAGCTGCCTCTGATAAATATTGCCATTGTGATCATTAGTAATTCTACTTGATCTTACCTAGTAGGCTAAATATCCGCTTTTTTCAACTTGAGGTAGCCAAAGTAATTGAATAAGAACGCCCAGCCCAGCGCAATAGCTATTGCTACTAAACTGACATGATCTTGTATTTCTTGAAAAGCATATCGGGCAAAGGGTAGCGGAACTAAATTGGTAATGGATTCCAGCGGAAAAAATTGTTTTAACCATCCAATGCTAGGCTGTAAGCTCTCTCGAAATAGATTAAGTTTAATGATGGCTTCAATCATATGCGACAACATCAGCAAAACAATGGTAAGTCCTGATCGCTGAATAAAGATGCCGAGCATTAACGCGTAGGATAAAAAAGCAAACACTTCTAAAAAATAAGCTGCCAAAAATTCTACGCCAGTGAAAATATCCACGAAAATCAATTCAGGAGTATAAATTAAACCCGTAACCATCACAATTAACAGCAGCATAGCTACACTCATCGCACTCAACAACAGGTTAGTCAATATTTTTGAAAGTATAAATTCGAATCGGCTCATCCCATCGATAATGTTCTGCCGCAAGGTTCTGTATTGATATTCATTTGTGATAGAAATAACCACCATCACAGAAAGCACCAACTTGAAAAGTCCACTGATCCAAATTAGATTCTGCCAAATATCAGGGAAATGGTAAAGAGGGATTCTATTGACATTCAACGAAGATCCAAAGTCCTCAAACTTACTGGCAATCCATTTTAATATTTCCATACCACTGGCTGTGGTGAAACCCAGTGTAATAAAATACAATCCACAAATGACCCAGAAGGTGCGGTAGCTGGTCATTTTCTTTAAGTCGATTTTCAATAAGTGAAGCATAGCAAGATGTTAGCGGGTGTAGTTGATGTTGGTATTAATGAGCCTCGGCCAGGATTTCTAAGAACTGTTTCTCCAATGTTTTTTTCTTCGTTATCAAATGGGAAGTGATAATTCCTTTCTCAAATAAAAACTTATTTAAATCCTGACTATGGAAACCATCTTTCATCATGACCTGAAAAACACCATTCTCTTTTTTAATGGTGCCACTCCCAATGAATTCCTGCAATAAAATTGAAAGGTCATCGTGGTATGCCATCACCTCCACAGTCTCCTCTCCTTTTCCCACTTCATCTACCGGACCGCTGTGCATGAGTTTACCCTTGCGCAAGACAGCAAAGTGAGTACAAACCTTCTGCACTTCATCTAACAAATGGCTGGCTAAAATAATCGTCTTGCCATCAGCCGCAATTCTTTTCACGATCTCTCTTATCTCTGCAATTCCCATAGGATCCAATCCATTGGTGGGCTCATCCAAAATTAAGATGATTGGATCACTTACCAACGCAGATGCAATCGCAAGGCGTTGTTTCATACCCAATGAATACGTTCGGTATTTGTCGTCTTTACGTGCACTTAATTCAACAATATCCAGCACCTTAGCAATGTTCGCTGAATCAGCTCCTTTGATCATCGCATTCAATTCCAGATTCTTTTGACCACTCAGGTAAGGGTAAAAGATAGGATGTTCTAAAACAGCTCCAATTTTTTTTCTCGTGAGATGGGTGGCCGGTTCTCCAAACCAAGTGAAACTGCCAGAAGAAGGATTGGTTACCCCCATCAACATCCCTAGGGTAGTCGTTTTGCCACTGCCATTGGGGCCCAGCATCCCAAATACTTGACCTCTCTTAACTTCTAAATCGAGCTGATTAACAGCACAGAGCTTTCCAAAATTTTTAGTCAGCTTCTGAATGGATAAAACGGTTTCCAAGATTAATTAATTTTAATTTCTTTTTCTTCCAGCTCTTCTTTGCCCTTCTTTCGCTTTTTATCTTTATCTCCGCTGGCAAAATCCTTAATCTTCTTACCAATATCTGTACTGTTATCAATGGAATTAAACAATGCTCCTACCTTATTTAAGGCCACAGTGCCAAGAATATCCAATACATAAAGGCTGGATGAGTCGCTCGCAAGGATCACCGTACCCTTAACATGACCGCCTACCTCTTTTACAAATACATCAAAATTCCTTCCCTCCATGCGACCCGTCATGATTTCTTCATAGGTCTCTGATCGATATTCCTTCTTTAGGCTGGAATACTGCGCATCCGCAAATTTTTCCTTTGTTTTATTAATCATTACGAATCGCATCTTTTCAATGCCTTTGATCAACTCATCAAAATCCTTATCGTCCTTTTGGTTAAGCATCTTCAATGTATTCTTATAGAAATACAAAGACATGCCTTCGTATTTCTTGTCCAATGCTACTGTCGTTTGTGTTTGCGCTATTCCCGTCATCGAGATAAACAGAAGAAGTACGCTGATGCTATTTTTCATTTTCCTATAGAGTTAAGGACTTGTACGCAGAAAGATTAAGGAAGATACAACATTCACTAAAATAAAACACCCATGCCCTGATTAACTTCAGTAAACGGCATGGGTGTTCCGGAGAGCAATGATTAATTTTTCTTCTCCTTATCTTTATGCTTATCCTTTATCTTGTCTAAATTTTGTAATCCATCAATATTTACTGAGCGACCAATCTTTCCCATCTCTTTTAAATCAATTTCACCAAATATTGACATTAATAAAAATTCATCATTACCACCCATGATCATCAGCAATTCACTGATCTTCCCTCCGGATTCTTTCGTGAAGAATTTCATGTCCTTATCTTTATCACGAATCGTCATTAGCTCTTCAAACTCAGCAGCCGGCACCATCGCCATTGCTTCTTTGTACAACTCGCGAGAGTTACGCGCCTCATCTTTCTTTAGAATTTTTAAGCCTTTGATTTTGCTGATAGCGGAAATCATCGTTTTTTCTTCAGCCGTATTACCATCCAGGTTAGCCATCATGCTAAACATTTTTCCACTCACATTCACCTTGCTAAAAGTCTCATCGCTATCGTACTTATTAAAGAACTTAGAGATCACGTCACTTTGTGCATTTGTTACGATTGACATCACTACCATCACTGCACCCAACATTACCTTTTTCATAGTATTAATATTTAAAATTGTTAATTCGTTTTACTTTTTTAGATGTTCACTTTTTTTTCTTCTAACCGCTTTCCTTGTATTTTCTGCTCGGCCTCATTAAACAT
>JANPBK010000064.1:0-8453 GCA_031430395.1 Cyclobacteriaceae bacterium | reverse complement strand
CCTGTCTTGGGTATGGTGATCACATAAATTTCATTATTGATTTGCGCCAATGCCTTGTCCCCTTCGGGTGCGATTTTTATCACATCAGCGATGGATGGCTCTTGAGCAGGTTCCATTTCCGATTCGTTCAACATACAATTGTCAGCCATCAGCACCGAGCCATAAACTGTAATACCCGTTACTCTCAGGTGTGCTTTTTCATCGGTACCATCCCAACGAATAGAAAGCAAACCTTTTTGACCATTGTATAAATAGATCCGATCTTCTGATTTAGTGAAGTGTGGGTTACTTCTTCCTTTTGCTTTTGCAATGATATTGAGTGGGCCTCCGTCACCTGAAATCCAAACCAGATCTTCTTGCGCTCCTTGAAAAAAGGGACTATCAGCATCTTTGAAAGTTTGTGTTGCTCCACGGAAGAAAACAATTTTGTTGCCCTGGTAAGACCAAACAGGTTCGGTGTATAAACCTGACACGGTCGTAAGCCGAACAGGCTTGGCATCTTTTAACTTCAAATTCAATTTGTAAACATGACCGGCATTATTTTCCCACGTGACCCACGCGAGTTGACTGCCGTCAGGGCTCCATGTCGGCTGAGCTTCTGTAAAATTATTGGTCGTTACTCTTTTGTAAGATGCTTTTTGAATGTCGTACATATACAATCGATTCAATACGGTTAGCGCCACTTGCTTTCCATCTGGAGAGACAACTACATCACGGATTTGTGTTGCAATCATGTCCTTGTCATCTTTGATGGGGTACTTAAAATCTACACGGGGCCCAACCAAAAATTCGGTCTCCATTTCAAATGCAATATTAATCGCATCACCTCCTGCTAAAGGAATACGATAAAATTTCCCACCATAAGAAGCCACTACTTCTTTGCTGTCGGGGGTAAATGACATCGCTGGCAACACACCCAGTGGAGCGATCGATTCTTGCTCATCGCGTTGCACCGGATAGGCAAGCCATTTTTCATCACCCGATTTTATATCGCGAAGTATTAATCCTGTTTGATCATTGTGTCTTGTTCCATACACCAGCCATTTGCCATCAGGCGAAAGGGTAGGCGCAAAAGCAGAACCATAGCGCTGAGTTTTTCTTTCAATCTCTCCATTATCACGATCGTACGTGCTGATTTGATATTGCGGTAATTGCGCGTTGTAGTTCCATGCCCCAATTCGATGCGCAAACCAAACGTATCTGCCATCATTGCCAAATGCAGGTTCTACCGTTTTCAAATTATCTGGTTTGCTGATCAGTTGGGCACCAGAGCCTCCCTCTTTGTGAAACATCCAAAGCTTAAAATTTCTGTTTCCACGAGAAGCAACAATATAGGTCCCATCTGGAGTCCATTCGGCAGACTGATAGTGTTCATTATTCCCCTTTGTTATCTGAAGTGAATCTTTCTTATCCAGATTGAACCACCAAATGTTTTCACCTCCACTGCGATCAGATATAAACAACAACTTCGTTCCATCGGGGCTAAACTTCGGATGCGAATCAAAAGACATTCCCTTGGTAAATTGAACTGGCTTACCACCTGTGATCGGCATCGTGAAAATATCGCCCAGGAAATCAAATGCGATGGTTTTCCCATCGGGGCTTACGTCCAGTGACATCCAGCTCCCTTCATTTGTTTTTATTGGGATACGCCTCGCTATTTCTAACGGAAGATCCTTTTTCTTTTTGGGCTTTTCTTTTTTAGTAGTATCCGCTTTTACTTCCTTTTTAGGTTCTTGAGCGAAGGATGAGTGGCTTAAAGCCAAACAAGTAATCAGGCAAGCAATAGGGTAAATCTTTTTCATAGAATGCATTTATGACTAAGCAATATAAACGCATTCTATGAAATCCAGATTAAAAAGTTACATGATCGGTAAAGGCTCTTATCCTAACCACCACTATCAACTTTAATCACTCAACATGTCACTTAATTCTTTTTCTTCTTGAAGAAGTTCTGAAGCTTATTTTGTAGCGCGTCTTTTAACGGATCTGTTTTGGTGCTATCCTTTACCTTAGTGGTATCTTGTTTGGAATTTCCTCCCAAAAGGTCATTCACTAAATTTTTTGCCGGAGTATCTTTTAGTACGTCCTTTAATGCTTCTTTGCCCTTTTCTTTAGCCACATTCGTCACAGCCTCCTTCACTTGCTGTTTTTGCTCTTGCATTAATAGTGTTGTTTTGGGAGTAGTAAATAATCCTGTTAATCCAATGGTGACAGGGATCTCTGACGTTGAACTTTTGGCGTTAGAATTTTGATTTAAGAAACTTTGAAATTGTGAACCTAGTTGGCCGGCTGGTACCATCATCTTTATATTATAGTCTATTGATTTATCCAATCCTGAGCTTCCGCTTACAGTGGTTACATAATTACCAAACTTTACATTGAATGGTTTTACACTCAGTCTTCCATTTTCAATAGTAGCAGACATCAGCACATCTTTCAGCGTCACACTATTTGCATCACTTAATTTAGTAAGTGTAGAAATTCCTGAAACAATACTTGACTTTGTGAGTGCCGCCTCGGCAATTTTTATAAGACCTGCTCCACTTACTGTACTCATGTTTGGCATCATATTCTGGCCCAACTCACCATTAATTTTGAAATCGGTTCCAAATTTACCGTTCACTAGACCTGCGATTGGGGCATAGGTTTTAATGATAGAGAAAGCACTGGCTGCCTCCTGGATCGCTAGGTTATCAATTTTTAATGCAAAATCGTATTTTGGATGTTTGATATCCTTCGCATTATAAGAACCGTTGACACCAAACGTACCTCCCAGCATATTGAATTTAATGCCATTGAGATTTGCTATTCCATTCTTAACAATCACGTCTCCGTTCGCGTTGGTCAAAATAAAGTCCATCATTTTAACGGTCTTTATATTAGAGTGCAGTATAAAATCTATGTTTTCAGGAATAGGTATAACGCCAATAGAAGCTGTATCCTTTTTAGCCGGTTCGCCTGAGTCTGTCATAAACTCATTGAGGTCGAGCATTGTTGAGTTAAAGTTTACATTTCCCTTAATGGTCTCCTTTCCAAATATATATCCGATGTAATTACTGATCGACCCATCCGTATTAAAATCACTTTTACCAATCTTGCCACTCGTATTCTTTATGTCAATCTTCTGAGGGTTAAATACTGCCTCCGCTTGGGTGATGGTAACTTCATATGGAAGTGTTTTAGAATTAAATGTAAAATCCTTCATCGTTGCAACTCCACTAGTAGGAAGTTTATCGTATCTCTTTGCCGTTACATCGGAGTATTTCCCCTTCGTTTCAATAGTAGCTTTTACTTTTCCTGTCATCGTCATTCCATCAACAGGAAATATCTTTGTCATTTTTTCAATATCAATTCCTCCATTGACTTTCAGATCCCACGTATAATCATCTAAATTTTGGAGAACCAAGTCCGCTCCAAATTTCTCGCCTTCCATCTTCATGCTAAAGTCATTTACTCTGATCGTTGTTTCCGCCATTTTTCCAGAAGTGTTCTTGACACTGGAAGTAAAATGCAAATCTTCTAAAGGCAAAGGAAATTGAGTGGTTTTGACGTGTCCATTGGCAAGTGTCATTGTTAAGTCAATTGTTGGAATTATTTTTCGAATACTGTCATATATCCCTTTTGCTTTCGCATCCACCGCAAATGTTCCTTTCATTTCCAATCCTTTCATTGGCAACATCTTGCTTAATTCGGTCAAATTTAAGGTGGCTTTTACATTCGCATCCATTTTAAAGTTTTTCAGATTTTCCACAAGCAGTCTTGCATCAACCGGGTTTGATCCAAAATCGAGATGTAATTTTTTCAAGTCTACCACTGTATTTTCAATGATGCCGGTTTTGTTCTCTACCAATAAATCAATACCAATATTATTTATCGCAGTGGGCAGATCGGGATATTTAAACATGGCATCTTTTACCTGCAGACCAAAATTAAAAGCAGGCATTTGCTTTTCATTATAAGTTCCCTTTATAAATCCATTAAAAGCAAGTTCACCCTTAGTTTCCATTTTTGAAAAGTCCTTGCTGTATACTCCTGGTACAAGTGACAACAAACTCTTGAAAGTATTTTCTGGGCTTTTAAAATTAACATCCATATCATAGGAATTGCTATTTAACTTAACCCAGCCATCAGCGCCTAAGCCAAAGTCATTGAGCTTAGCTTTGTTATCCTTAAAAGTATACTTCGAATACGCTTCGCTGATCCCAATAGTGGCTTCAATTTCTAGTCTTTTGTTGCTGATGTATTCTGTCCCCCCATAGGCAATGGTGAGCGAGTCTGCCATCGCTTTTATTTTAAGATCAAATTCCTTGTCATTAAAGTTTCCGCTACCACTATGATCGAGGTCATTGATAGACATATAGAATGGCATCGATTGATCGTCATATACTACTGCACCATTGATGATTTCCCAATGATCGATCCCGAAGGAGAATTGGCTAGGTTCCTCTGCTATCTGCTTAATCGTATCCGTTGATGGAATAGCAATATCATAATTCGCTTTACCATCTTTTAGAACTTTAATATTGATTTGAGGATGGACCAATGTAATCCCCTTGATGCGAAGTTGATTACCAAAAAGGACGTCTTTCAAATTAATCTCCACCTCAAAGCGATCTACCACAAATAAGTGATTGCCTTCAAAAGGAGCACGATTAAACACACCAAGCTCCTTAACCTCAACGGTCATATTAGGGAAATTACTAAAAAGAGACAGGCTGAAGTTATTAACGTCAAAGACGACATCTGCATTCACACTTTTTGCCAATTGTTCGTCTATGGCAACTTTGATATCATCTTTAAAAATCATCGGCAGAACAACTGCTGCCGCTACTAGCAACACAATGAAAATACCCAGACCCACCAAAATTTTCTTTACAATTTTCATAATTCAATTACATTTTGACCACTCAAAATTAACAAATCAAAAACGAAACCAAGAACCATTGAACTTACAGCTATCCTACTTATGTAAAAAGATGCTAGCAACTTAGAAATACCGCAACATCATATTCAGCATGAATTTAAGTCTGGGTTTAAAGGGCGGGTACAGAAAACTTATAGAAGAAAATCTACTCATTTGCTTTAAGATAGGCTTTTGATTAGAGAACTCTAAAAATCCATAGTATCCATGAGACTTACCAATGCCGCTGTTGTTTACACCACCAAAAGGTAAATTTGTGTGTGAGAACTGAATCACGCATTCATTGATACATACTGAACCTGCTGACGTTGATGCTAGAATCCTATTTCTAAAAGAACTCGTCTGGCTAAAAATATAAAGGGCTAGTGGTTTCGGATTATTATTGATGAACGTGACGACCTCATCATCTGTTGAATATTCAATAACAGGAAGAATGGGGCCAAAGATCTCTTCCTGCATCATCCTGGTAGTAAGAGATACATTCGTTAAAATCATCGGATGAATAAAATTGGTTTGCGCATTTACCTCCCCTCCTAATTCAATTTTAGCTCCTTTATCAACGGCATCCGTTAATAGTTGATTGAGTCGTTGAAAATGTTTTTGATTTACTATTCGTGAATAACTAGCAGAACTTTCATTTATCTTTCCATTTTCACCGAAAAGATTAACGACCTCTTTCTTCAAGGCATCTATAAATTTATCCTTTACTTTTGTGTGAACTAAAATGTAATCGGGAGCAATACACGTTTGTCCGTTGTTTAAAAATTTGCCGAAAGCAATTCGTCTCGCAGCATCGACAATGATTGCCGTTGAATCAATTACTGTTGGTGACTTCCCACCTAATTCAAGCGTAACTGAAGTCAGGTTTTCTGCCGCTGCTTTCATTACAACCTTGCCGATGGAAGGACTTCCCGTAAAAAAGATATGATCAAAGGGCAACTTTAATAATTCTGTCGAGACTTCTTGGCCCCCTTCAAAAACCTTCACCATATCTTCTTTAAAAAACTCAGATGCTAATGCGGCAATAAGCGCAGAAGTATGCGGTGTTAGTTCAGAGGGTTTAATAATAGCCGTATTGCCTGCCGCAAGACATGAAATAAGGGGGCCTAAACATAAACTAAATGGATAATTCCAGGGTGCAATAATCAGACATACTCCCTTGGGTTCGAATACAACTTTTGAACGCGTTCCTAAATACGTGATTGGAGCATCAATCTTCTGGGGACTAGTCCAATCGTCAAGTTTTTCTACTACATGACGTATTTCACTTACTACCGGGTAAATCTCAGACAGGTCAATTTCTAGCAATGGCTTCTTGAAATCCTTGTGAATCTCTTGCCCAATTCTGTCCCGATTTGCCAATATAAATTCGCAAAATTCGCGCAGCAAGATTTTGCGCTGCTTGATAGGTTGTAGTCGTAATTCAATACACCTTTCTTTCTGCCTTCTAAAGACCTTCAAAATGTCCGCTTTATCAACAAGGAAAGCTTCTTCAATCATTATTCTATGGTTTTTGGTGAAGGTATTTAAAATTCATTAAAAGCTCTATGTTAAGCTTTTAGCCAAAGGCTTGTGGATTTTGATCAAATTGTTACATTTATGGTAACAATTTGGTAACATTAACATAATATGAAACAAAGGCTTATTCTTTTCCTGCTATTTGTGCCTCTTTGGGCCGTTTCGCAAGGCAGCCTATTAACCACCCTGATTCAAGCTGCCCCTCACTCCAACATTGAAATTATCCAAACAAAAATGAGTCGCTTTTTGTCAGAGCAAAAAGATAAAATGGCAAATGCTAAAAGCGATCGCAAATTTCTTAAATCTTTAGTCAGCGAATCCCACAAGAAATTTCTTAAATCTTATCAACCGTACGCCCAATTCAATGAGTTATTTGAAAATGGAAAGTATGATTGCCTAACCGGCACATCCTTTTTTAGTGTGCTCTTTGATGAACTGCATTTTCCCTATAAAATTATAGAGACGAACTACCATATTTTTTTATTGATTGAAACGAAACAAGGTCAAGTTCTTTTAGAGACTACGGATCGGTACTTTGGCCTCAAGACAAGTTTAGATGAAATTGAAAAATGTTTAATTCTGTATAAAGAAAATGTAGTATCTAATTCTTCTTCAAAAAAAATCAATTACTACACCTATCAAGCTGATCTTTTTCATGAAGTAAAAGGTAGGCAACTAGGTGGGCTGCTTTACTTCAATCAGGCGGTAGTTTCTTTCAATAAAAGAGACTGGGTTACCTGTGTGGGTCTCCTTGAAAAAGCTAGAGGCATCTATGATAATCCACGAGTTGCCGAACTGACAGATATTCTATCAGCATCAATTGCCAAAAGTGATTTGACTCAAAAAGTAAAGCAGGAATTGTTAATAAATCTGAGTAAATATTCTCAAACCTCGCCAGTAATAGCGATACGCTAATTCTCTAATATTCGAAGCACTACTCGTCTATTCATCTTATGAGCAGCTTCCGTGTTTTCTCTGCTTAATGGAGATGTACCTCCAAATGCCTTGGTTTTAATTCTGGTTTTAGACGACCCTTTAGCTACCAAATATGCTTTTACTGCGCCTACTCTTTCTTCTGAAAGTTTCATATTTAATTTAGGATCACCCTTTATGTCCGTATGCCCTTCCAATTGAATAACCATCCGAGGATTGTCTACCAACATTTTGACTAAAAGATCTAATTCTGAATGTGAAATAGCATCTATTTTAGCTGTCCCCACTGCAAAAATTAAATTGTCCAAACTGATCAACTTACCCACTGCGTGGGTGGTTTCAGAAGTTTTCGTTACACTTCCAGGCAACGAAAGCTCTATATCCTTAATCACTCTTCTTTCTCCATTCGCCTGAGCCGGATCCAATAAATATTTCGAAGTAGCAAACCCAACAGCCTCCACCGTAACAGAATATTTTTCTCCATCAAATAGTGGAAAAGAAAAAGAGTTGCCGGAAAGAACTCCAATTACATTTCCATATGGCTCGCTTTGATAAGAAATTTTTGCACTAACCGGTTCTTTAGTAGTGGCGCTAATAATTTTTCCTTGCGCATAAATAAGTGTGTCGATGGTTTGTGCGATAGAACACAAAGACAACAATGAAACAAAACACGTGAACATGAATTTCTTCATAGAATTACATCTTGATAATCTTAAATTCAACTCTTCGGTTTTTACGATTTCCTATTTTAGTATTTGTGGTATCAATGGGCTTTGATTCACCAAAAAAAGTAGTGTTAATTCTTTCTTTGGCTACACCTTTCTCTACCAAATACTTCGTTACAGAATTTGCTCTGCGCTCAGATAATTTCATGTTGTAACTATCCGTTCCAATATTATCAGTGTGACCAGCTATTTCTACTTGCATGGATGGCCTTTCCCCTAAGAGGCCAGCGATTCTATTTAATTCAGGGAATGACTCACTTCTTAAACTAGAATTATCAAAGTTGAAGAATATATTGTTCAATGGAATCATTGCGTTTTCAGCTATTGGCGTCACTTCTATTGGTGCCATTTCA
>JANPBK010000063.1:0-2475 GCA_031430395.1 Cyclobacteriaceae bacterium | reverse complement strand
GTGATGCTGTGCTGTAAATTGCCGCCGCCACCACTGTATCGAAAGGCGTCGAGGGTGCAGTAAAACTTGTGGTGTCAGTTGCCGCTCTCGACAACAAGCTATTCGTCGACACTACCAATACCGTACAGTGCCGCTATGAATATTGTCGACTCTGTTGCGTTCATTATTGTCAACTTCAAATGCGTCTGGTTCAATAAGCGCTGGATAGTAGTCTTGGGGAGTGGAAGATATTGATGGCTAAAATTTTATTACGTATATATTGTGTGTTAACCTATTGCTGCTACTCTTTTAGGCCTCCCTGAAGCCTTTATCATGGAAATTTTTGTGTTGTTTACATATGAAATATGTTTAGAATGTGTATGTTATTAAAATTGAGCACTCACTTTCCCAGTGGCATGCTTTTCGCAGGAGCTCGACCGGTAGCATAAGGTCGACTTGACTTGTGGACGCCGTGTTAAGAAGGGTCCAGATTCTTTTTATTGAAAATGGCATTGACATGTTGTCTCTCTTCAATCAAAAAATGCATACTTCTATTTTTAGGTGTGTGAAAAGTAATTCCACACCCAATTTGAGTTGCTCTAAAAACAATAGCATGATATGAACAAGGAGACGTTAATCTGCTAGACCAAGGGAAGTGTTCATTGTAAGGACTCATAAAGGTATTATCAGCAGCCTAATAATAATATCCAAAGTAAAAAACTGTGTTAGACAGGTGATTGGGACTAACAAACCTCATGAAAACATTCTTTCAGATGATTGAAAACTTACCAAAAACTCATCTTCCGAATAGCCACCATGACTATATGGTCTACGTACTCTAACCCAATGGCTTTTTGTTGCTTCTTCAAAGGTTGAATTGGTAGCCTTCATGAAGTTTAGAGCAGTCGAATTAGAGGTGCCATAGTTTGCATCATGGGAGTTGCCACGAAAACACACTTTAGTTGAAATTCATCATATGATTTTGTTTTGTAATGAAAAACCAATAAGCCAATAAAGCATGGCTTGTCATAAGAAAAAGCATGTCCACAGAAGGTATGAAGAGGAATTTCACTATTGTTTTTTACTGTGGCAACTCCATGGATCTGAGAATAAAGAAGACTGCCATAATAGGTAGATTGTATTCGATGAATCATCAAAGGGTGAATCGCAGGAAGGGCATTATGTTCAGTGAATCTGCCAGCAACGGAAAAGGGATATTGCCGCAATTGACCATTTGCAAAGAAATTGACTACAGTTAATGCGACAGCATCTGTGTCATTATCAATAGAACTCAACAAATCCTGAATTTTATGATGAGGCTCTAACGGGGACCAAAAAGCCATCAAGATCAGTTGCAAAGATCCAATCTGTTTTATTTGCCAGAAATAATGATGCTTCTTTATGACAGAGGAACTGATCAAGCCCATGCTTCAATGTAACCATTTCTTTTTCTATGTATGGCTGCAATACTTCGAGTGTGTTGTCTTCGCTAAAATCATCACAAAAAAAGAAATATTCAAAGCCTAACAATACATGGTGATTTATGAACTCAACCAAATAGGGTGCTTCATTACGAATGCCAGCTACAACACTTGCAAACCATTTAGGATTTGAAGGGGCAAAAAACTGGTGTCTATCAAATGGTACAACTGAAGCAATTGAACAAGGTCCAAACTGAAGGTATTCATCCTCAAAAAAGTTGTTCATCAGCTCATAATCTTTCTTTCTTCTACAATAACATTTGGAAGGGCAATGGCTGCTGAATAATTAGCTTTATCATCATTAGTGATGATATGAATTGTGTGGTTAACCCAAATTACCCAAACAAAAGCAAATGCAACACAACAAATGATTATTCCGATGGTAGTAATCTTATGCAAAGTAGAAGTGAGTTGACCCCATGGCGAGGCACCTCTTAATTCTTAATATATTTGGGTACTTTCCTTGAGGCTCTATTTTCCAATTCTGAAGCGGCCAATCGATAGATCTCGATGATATCTTTCCAAAACCAATCAGAAAATCTGAAATTGACTTAGCAGTTTTTGCGTAATCTGAAGTTTATTGAATTTCCCAGATTTGGGCCCAAACTGAGAAAACTGAATTGATGGTGACCGTGTTAATCTACTATAGTAAATTGAGTCTGAGGGGAAAAGAGCATAACTCAGTCATCCAACAGCCCTATGGTGGCATTTTAGTGTGGATTTGGACAGCTCAGCCCACACTCTTCTAGAATGCCACTTGTCAAAATGTCAATCAGCTGGGGGTTCCGGCACTCGTGCTTCAACTAAATAAATATTCGGTTTTGTGCTGGGGGTTCCGGCAATCGTGGTTAAAACAACACGTGAACCAGATTTATCGCTAAGGAGTATAATGTCGACCGGCGCGGGACTCGATTTTTATCTTACTTCACGCGCGCCGTGATATGGGTGGCTCGCTCTTCGGGGAATCGCCGAAAGACTGCTGGCATTTTTCTTCATTGGGCCAACGAAGAAAATC
>JANPBK010000062.1:0-3830 GCA_031430395.1 Cyclobacteriaceae bacterium | reverse complement strand
ATTAGAAGATGCTGGTACCGTAACATCTGTGCTGGTGCCTTGGAATACCTGCGGTGCCACTCAGTCTAAGGTACTAGGTATCTCAACTTGGGCTTACGCACCCTATTGTTTTTTCTGCATTATCAGTCCAATGATGACTGTATTAATGGCATATCTCAATTACAAAATCAGAAGGCTGGATGACGCACCTACCAAATCATAAAATTACCATCACCAATGAGGAGATTAACGAACTTCCATTAGGTGCTTTTGAAAGCAAGGTGGTCGTCATCACTGATCCACATAAAATCGAGAAAGCATTCATTGATATCAGCAAGCATCGTATTGTTGGCTTTGACACAGAGACTAAACCTGTATTTGTAAGTGGGCATTCCAACAAGGTGGCATTATTGCAGGTTGCACTTCCTGAAAAAGTTTACTTGGTACGTCTCAATCAAACAGGACTTACGAAACCCATTATAGAATTTCTGGAGAATGACTCCATCTTGAAAGCGGGAGTTGCATTGCGTGATGACATTAAAGGACTTCAAAAATTACATCATTATAATCCGGCCGGATTTGTAGAACTCGCGCAAATGAGCAAAGAAGCGGGTTTGGAGGTGGAGAGCGTAAAGAAATTGACAGCTCTCTTGTTAGGTTTTCGTATTTCAAAGAGTGCCCAAACCAGTAACTGGGAAGCCGAAACATTGAATGAAAAACAGATCAGCTATGCCGCTACCGATGCCTGGGTTTGTTTGGAGATCTATAAGAAGTTAATCCATAAAAAATAGTTACCACTTTCTTCGTGCCGTACTTCTCCTTGGGGTTGTTCCAAACAACATGCCGAATACGCCTCTTACTAATTCTTTTCCGATCTGCTTTGTAATAGGTGAAGAAATTACCTCTTCAAACGTACTCTTCTCTGGCCTTCCGCCTTGTGGTGGTTTAGACTCCGCCACTTGCTCTTGCTTTTGGTCTTGTGCTTCTTGTTGAACTTGTAAGCGTTCATTTAAAATTTCAAAAGCACTCTGTGGGTCAACAGTTTCTTTATATTTTTTGTTCATATCAGATCCCTCCAATTGGCTCTTGTATTCCGTTTCCGTCAAAGGCCCCATAAATGAGGAGGGTGGTGCTAAATGAACTGTGACCGTTTCTGTAGGAATACCTTTTTCATTTAGCACAGTGACGAATGCTTGCCCAATACCTAATTTCGTAAACTGCTTTTCCATGTCATAATATTCGGAATGCGGAAAAGTCTTTACCGTATCTTTCAAAGCTTTCACATCATTGGGGGTAAAAGCCCGAATCACATGACTCACCCGATTGCCGAGTTGAGACAATACCGTAGGCGGAATATCTTGCACTAATTGAGAACAGAAGAAAATACCCACACCCTTAGATCGGATCAATCGAATCACTTGTTCTATCTGATCCATAAATGCTTTGGGGGCATCATTAAAAAGTAAGTGCGCTTCATCCAAAAAGAAAATCAACTTCGGTTTATCTAAGTCACCGGCCTCCGGTAGTTTTTGATATAACTCTGCTAACAATGATAACATGAAGGTTGAAAAAATAGCCGGCTGGCTTTGTACGTCCGATACATTCAATAAACTGATCACTCCCCTACCATCAATTTTTTCGAGCAGATCTTCGATGTCAAATGACTTTTCACCAAATAGTTGAGCCACTCCCTGTTGCTCCATCGCAACAATCTTGCGCAAAATTGTACTGGCCGTTGACGAGGAGATTTTTCCATATGCCTCTTTGATTTCCGCAGCCCCTACCCCCTCTGACAAATAGTTGAGTACCTTTTTCAAGTCATTCAAATCAACGATTGGTAATTTCTTATCATCCGCATATTTGAAGAGAACCATTAAAACCCCACTCTGCACTTCATTCAGCTCTAATATTTTACTAAGCAAAACCGGCCCGAATTCAGTAACCGTTGCGCGCATCTGTGCGCCTAATTTGCCACTCAGTGAATACAACTCCACCGGAAAACCTGCTGGTTTGTATCCGGCTAAACTTATCGCTTTGAGGCGTTCATTAATTTTATCATTTATTATCCCTTCTTTCGCCATGCCCGTCACGTCTCCCTTCATATCAGGCATAAAGACAGGCACACCCGCAGCAGATAATTGCTCTGCCATTAACTGTAATGTTCGTGTTTTGCCTGAACCCGTTGCCCCTGTTACCAGCCCATGTCGGTTCATCATCTTTAAGGAAAGATTTACCTTGGCATCAGAGATAATTTCACCTTCTAAGACACCTGCACCCAAGAAAATAGCGGAGCCGGGAAATGAATACGATGAATTGATAGCGGCAGTGAATTTATCCTTTGACATAAAATTGAATTAAGACTTAAAGCTACTTGATTCAAGAGTGGATTGAAACAGCTATTGATTAAGAATTTTAAAGATTTGCTTACAACCTCTTTTTTAATATCCAATCAATCTGAGGGTCATCTCCCATTTGAAAAACATGCTCACCAAATCTTACAAAGCCCCATTTGGCATAGAACTTTTGTGCTTTGAAGTTCTTTTCCCATACACCCAGCCATATCCAATCAAATTTATTTTGACTCGCATATGCTATTGCTTGCTCCATCAGCTTTCTTCCTACTTGCTTTCCATGATAATTGGAATGAATATAGAGTCTATGGAGCTCAATAGAATTGGTGCCCAATTCTTCACTTACTTCATCATTCAATCGAAGACGCAAAAAACCAATTACCTTATCTCCTTCAAATGCCAAATACAAAACTGACCCCTGCTCATAAAATTCTAATTGGAATTTATTTAGGGTATAGGATGCTGAAAGAAAAGCCTCCATGTTTTCAGGAGTATTTGAATCCGCAAAGGCATCGCAGTAAGATTGAATAGCTACTTCCCGCATGGCTGCGGTATCTGCAAAAGTTGACATCCGGATAATTATTTCATCCATGAAGCAAAATAAAAAAGAAACCCCACTTTATTAGGAGGGCTTCTTATGAAGATCAACTATTATTTCTTCTCCTCGAAGTTTTGAAAGGTGTAAAACACCCCTAAAGACAATGCCTGGCTTATTTGAACATCCTTGTCCTGATTATAGAAATACATGGCTATACCTCCTAAACTTACATTGATAAATTTATTCACTTTGGCTGTAATATTAAGATCCAACCTATGATCTATTTTATTAACGTCAAATGTTTCGTAGTCAGCATATAGAATATATCGCCATTTCAAATTTAAATTTGGGGCTATATCTTTATTAAACTCAGCTAATAATTGAAAAGCTGCCCATTGAAAGCGTGTAGACTCACCAGGCTTTACTCCAAATGGAGTCGGGTTGGTGACCGCGTCATAGTAGCTACCAATGTCCCTAACAATGGTAACGCGAGGTGAAAATGGAGAAAGACGAAGCTTGAAATAATCTACGGGATGATATTCAAAACCTAACGCTGCCGTGATGTAAGCAGGGGCTAAAAGATCAGAGATTAACTTTGGTTGCTCTACGCCTGCAGCATCTTTAGTATAGGTATACCCGCCTGCAAACTGTGTTTGTAAATTGGCAGAAGCTGACAAATCCCAATTCTTATTTAATGCCTTTCCAAATTTAGTATCAAGAAATACCCGATCTAATGTTTTGCGATAGCCCTGTCCTTGATTATTTACCAGCCCGTAGGAGAGGTCAATTTCATTATCCCACGAATGTTTATCCTTTTTATAGTTGGCCTTATAATTTAAATAAGCAGTGAAGCCAAGTGAATTGACCCCTCCGGCTTTCCAATTGGAAGAAAAAGAGGCTTGATTAAGGTTTATCCCTGCCTTAAATGCCTATTTCCAATGAGTAACCGTATCAATTTTGAT
>JANPBK010000061.1:0-7876 GCA_031430395.1 Cyclobacteriaceae bacterium | reverse complement strand
CTTTTGGTGATCAATTAGATCCGGCAACTGGCACCTTACGTCCAGGTGCCTCAGCGGAGGGATTGAATACGGGCCAGTCCAAATTCTTTCCAGATATTTCGATGGGTGGATTATTCTATTCAAAGCGAGCGTGGCTCGGCTTTGCAGGTCATCATTTGACCGAGCCAGATCAATCTCTTGTTGGCTCACCAGATTATTTGGCAATGAAATTATCAGGTCATGCCGGATGGAAGTTCTACTTTAAACCTGGTGAAATGGGAGATGGCTTTTATAAGAAGCCACGCGAACGGAGTATTGCTCCTGCTGTTCAATATCGTCATCAAGGCAGATTTGATCAAATGGATATAGGGCTTTATTATACTTTCGAACCTATCATTATTGGTACATGGTATCGAGGTGTACCATTTAAAAGTTTAAATGGCATTGTCAATAACGAATCAATAGTATTGTTAGTCGGATTCACTAAGAAAGGAGAAAAGGATGTATTGAATATTGGATACAGCTATGATTATACTATTTCTAAGTTAGGAGTAGGCAGTGGTGGAGCACATGAGTTCAGCATTGTATATTCATGGAATACGAGGGATCCCCGAAAACCACCGAAAGACAAATTGATTATTCCTTGTCCTGATTTTTAAATAAGATATTCAATAAGGAAGATCAAGTTAGCTTACTCTTCGCCACTTCCCCCGATCTTACAAACGTCATCCATGCCGAGATGCATGAGGGCATCACCCGCGTTGACTACCGGGTTATTATTAAGTCCCACAACATAGCCAGTAGAAGGAGATTTAATTTGCTCTTTAAATTCACCAAAAGGATCTGTTAGAGTGCCAATCAATTGGGATTTATGAACCAATTCTCCACAACGTATAGTAGATTGAAACAAGCCGGCTGTGCGCGCTCTTGCCCAGGCAGAACTCCATATTACTTTGTTCTGATGAATAGCTGGGGGAGCCCAATCAATCATTTTTAAATGTTTCATGAGACGAAGGGTGCCGTTGACTCCTTCTTCAATCGCTTGTTGATCCATGCGCAAAGATTCTCCTCCTTCGTAGACGATGATATTTTTTCCCTTTTTGGAAGCTGTTTGTCTTAATGAATGTGGGCGAAACGGAGAGTCTATAGTGAAAGGAGCATTGAATGCATTTGCCAGCTCCACATTTTTTGGTTCTTGCATAACGCAACGAACTTGTGGATAGTTAGTGCGCATAGCTCCTCCCGTGTGAAAGTCAACGCCTACATCAATATTCGGAATGATGTCATGAGTGAGATGATAGGCAACACGTGATGCCAGTGAACCGGTTTTGCTTCCCGGGAATGATCGGTTCACATCTTTCCCATCTGGTACCTCACGAGAATAATTGAGGAAACCATAGACGTTAATGATAGGCATGCAAACGGTAGTACCTCTTAAGACTCTGTTATGACCGGAATCAATAATTCTTCGAACGATCTCCATCCCATTAATTTCATCGCCATGCATCCCCGCTGTCAATGCCAGTACGGGGCCTGGCTCCACAGCCCGATAGACATAAATAGGAGTGTCAATTTGAGTGCGTGAAGGAAGTCTGGCTATGTTAATCACAATTTCCTTGAACTCGCCTGGTCGGATTTCATGATCCGCAATCGTGATTGGTTTCATCTAAATTTATTAGGCTTGTGAGGTAATCCCTAACTAGTATCTATTTATCAATTGTCCCTTGTAATTTGTTATTCGTAAATATTTTATGCGTTGATCTTATCTTTTTGAATCTTCTTTTTGCCGGCATATTTTTCTAAGTAGAGAATTATCTTTGAGGCGATATCTACTTTGGTAGCACCTTCAATTCCTTCTAATCCCGGGGAAGAATTTACTTCTATAATTAGAGGCCCACGGTTCGAAGGTAGCATATCTACGCCTGCTACACCCAGTCCCATTTTCTTAGCGGCAATAATAGCGGCATGTTTTTCATAGCGGTCTAATTTTACAATGGATGCATGGCCACCCCGATGTAAGTTGGATCTGAACTCTCCATCTCGGGCCTGTCTTCTCATAGCTCCAACCACTTCTCCATTTACAATGAAAACTCTGATATCTGCACCTTTTGCTTCTTCGATGAACTCTTGTACAATGATACGAGCCTTTACTCCGTGGAAGGCCTCAATGACGGACTGCGCGGCTTTTTTATTTTCGGCTAATACCACACCAAGCCCTTGTGTGCCTTCGAGTAATTTAATTACTACGGGCGCTCCACCAACGGCTTCAATGACGCCTTCAGTATCTTTGGAATAATCCATAAAGATGGTTTTAGGAAGCCCCAGCCCAGCACGAGAAAGAATTTGCATACTGCGAAGTTTATCGCGTGAGCGAATGAGTGCCTGCGATTCAACAGCCGTAAATACTTTCATCATCTCAAATTGCCGTACAACTGCAGCGCCATAAAAAGTTACGGAAGCTCCTATTCTAGGAATAATAGCATCGAAGTAGTCAAGCTTGCGACCATTGTACCACACCATGGGGTTTTTCTTTTCAATAAGAAGAACGCATTTCATGTGGTCGATAATTTCTACTTTATGTCCACGTTTTTCTCCCGCTTCTTTGATGCGTCTTGTAGAATAGAGCTTCGCGTCCCTTGATAAAATAGCGATGTTCATGCTCTTGGTGTTTTAGAATGATAGTATAAATCCTTTTTAGTGACATCAATCAAAAAGCGATTTCTTAAAATTTTTCTTCCCAGCAAAACCGGGAATCGTAATTTTTCTCGGTCGCTCAGTGAGAATTCCGCCCTTATTTTTCTATTAAAAATTCGAATGGTGGTTTTAATCACAAAACGCAACTCGGCTTCACCAAATGAATTTTTTACTTCTCGTTGGGTAAACTTGTTCAGTTTGAATTTCATTCCCGTAAATTCAGGATGCTCTTCATCCAATAATACAAACTCTAATTGACCATTGATAAGTTGCGCACTAGAACAGTGAAGGCTACTGGTATACGCTCCTGTATCTATTTTAGCATGAATGTTTTCTAATCCTAATTCAGGCAAATCAACACGATCCGAACGTCCAAGTATTTGCATAACGATGTAAAACTATCCAAACTAGTTGATTTTTGTAGAATAAAAAAGCCCCATAATGCGGGGCTTTTTAAATCATGATAAAACAAATTTTATCCTTTTGAAATCTTGAATGATACAGAGGTGTTTTCCCACTCCATGACTACATTCCCATCCTTTATATTGATCGTGAATGTTTCAACAAAGGATGCGGTCTTTGAAGGTTTCACTTTGACACGGAGTACATCTGACTTCTCGGTATAATCGTAGTTGCCCCATTTAATGTCTTTATTAATGATGATTACCCACTCATTTTCTCCGGGAATGGTATACAATCCGTATTTTCCTTTCGGTACTGCCTGTCCTTCCACTTTTGCATTAGCACTAAAATCAATAGATGTTGTTGCGTTTGCCCCAGTTCTCCATACTTCTCCATAAGGATTTATTCCACCTAACATTTTCCTACCGCGTGCAGAAGGCTGATGATAGTCAATGGTTACAGCAATACCATCAATGCTGGCGGTAGCATTAGCGGGAGGGCTTGGCATCTTTTTGTCTTGCGCAATTGCTGTAGCAGAGAAGATCGTAGCTAACAACAGAAAAAGGATTGATTGTTTTTTCATTTTTTTTGAATTGGTTTTGGTTTGAGAAATATTAATAGAGAAAATGCCCTTCAGACTGAATTCTGAAAGGCATTTTCGAATCGTAAAGTAAATATATAACCTGTAAACTTATTTCAATAACGAGACAACTAGGCAAATAGTTTTTTCGATGCTGTCATTTTTTGCTTTGACATGTTAATTTATTGTTAACAGATTAAGTGATGAGTACTTTATGCATTGATCTTCAATAAGTTTACTCATTTCAAAAAAGATGAGATACTCTTGTCTTTTTATGAATGTATCTTAATAATCTGTTTGAGTTGTTCCGTGGGCACAACTCCGGATTGCCTCCATTTAATTTCGCCATTCTTAAAGAGGATCAACGTTGGGACGCCCTGTACCTGATACGAGCTGGCAATGGAGGGATTCTTATCCACGTCTATTTTGATAATCCGTACCTGATCACCCATGGCAGCTTTTACTTGGTCCAGGATCGGCTTCATCATTTTACAAGGGCCACACCACTCTGCTGAAAAATCAATCAACGTGGGTGTTTGTCCTTTTGTTAGCTCAGAAAAATTTGACTTTGCCATAAAGTAAAATCGAATACTAAATTACTAAAATCTTAGGGAGCATTGTTACTTTCGATTTTATCGAATTAGAGATGAGGCAGGCTGCTTCTGCTTTTACCAATACTCTCTCTGCTCGCTCTCGGTCCTTTTCATGGGGTATGGTGACAGTGGGTTCTAGAATCACCTCGGTCATCAAGTACTTTCCATCCACCTGATCTAGTTTCCCTTTTGAATTGCATTGAAAAGAGGAGAACTCTAGCTTTGAATTCTCAGCAATGGACAAAAAGGTAGTCATTAAGCAACTACTCACCGCTGCAGTGAATAGATGTTCAGGAGACCAAATTCCTGGAATTCCCTTAGGGAACTCAGGTGGGGTGGCCACTTCAATACATCCATTTTTTTGATCAGAAGAGTTTGATAACTCCGGTGAGCACATTACACCCTTTCGATCATTGCTCCATTGAATTTGTACGTTATAGAAATGTGGTTCCATACTTTAAATTTTTGATTGAAGTGAGGTCCAGCCACCTCCATTATGGACTTCTGCATAGCCATTGGATTCTAATATTCTCTTGGCCATTCCGCTTCGTCCACCAGAGGCACAACAGGTGATGATGACTTTATTCTTGTTAGAGAGTTTATTGAGATTATTTACAAGTTGGTCGACCGCGATATTGATAGAACCCTTGATGTGGCCTTGCGCATATTCCCCTTTGCTGCGGACGTCTAAGATAATGGCTCCTTCACTCTTCAGTTTTTTAAAATCAACACTTGGGCCGAGGCCCACTAAATTTAAAACAGATTGTAGCATGGATAAATCGATTTGAGTAGATAAATAATTAATTAAAATTGATCGTTTGAGTTCGCTTTCTGGTTTTTATAAAATAGACTAAATAATAATCCGCCCATCAGGGCTCCGTATAGTGATGAATGCACAGGATTAGACGTGATCGGACAAGTTCCACTTATACAACCTACTTCTTTCCAATATAGAAAGCCGGCTATCATGCCCACTAGCGCGCCAATCACTATGAGCGAATACTGCTTACCCTTTTGCATTCATTTTCTTGCGAAGGGTACTCAATCCAAACGGAAGATAAAGTGGGCAGAAGCTCATTAAACTAGTGGCGACAAAAGCAATAGCCATTACTGCTAAGATGATAGCGGTAGTACCTGAAATAACATTCAGAAAATAAAGAACAGCAACAAGTGCCGCAAGCATCACTCGGATGACTCTATCGGCAGAACCCATATTTTTTTTCATAAGAGATAGTTTAATTGTGATTCAAAACTACCGCTTGCTTATCTTGTATTTAGTGACGAACGTCACATAAGTGTAATTTTATTTCGGGATAATTGGATCAGGCCCTCATTTTCCATCTGTTTGGCTACCCTGGAAACAACTTCGCGAACCGTTCCCAGTTCTTCTGCCAGTTGTTGATGGGTAACTTTGATCTCTTTTGAATTGATCATTTCTGACTTTTGCCTTAATAAATGGAGTAGCCTCACATCGAGTTTTTGGAATGCAATGGCATTGACAACAGAAAGTAACTCCTCAAAGCGTTTATGGTAAAGCTTAAAAATGAAATCTGACCATTCAGGAAATTTCTTCACCCACTCACTAGCCTTGTCTACCGGAATTAATAAGATATCTGCATCTTCTTCGACAATTGCTTTGATCTTGCTAGTTTCATCGTGAATCCCTCCAAGGAAAGACATGATGCAACTCTCGCCTGCAGTAATGTAATACAACAAAATTTCATGTCCGTTGGCATCTGTTCTGACTACCTTCAGGCTTCCGCTTACCACGAGTGGAATCGATTTGATGTAACTGTCTTCCTGCAGGATGACGGTATCAGCCTTGAATTTTCGTAATTCGCTAAAGGATGCTACCTCGTCTTTTAACAGTGTGTGAAAAAGAGAACCGGGTTGCATGTAAGTTGGTTTAGGCCAGTAAGAACAGAAAGATCAATGGGAAAATGATTCCAACCAGCGCCAGTTTCCAGCCTCGAGCGCGAAAGCTGTTGCTACCTTCTTGAATAAACATTCCGGTGCAAGCAATCACAATCATGCCTATCCCGAAAATATCAGAATAGTAGATCCACCATTTGCTGGTATCCTGATGGAGTTTGGTCATTTGACCTAAAATAGGAGTGGTGCGATAGCTTTCAATCTTTCCTTGTCCGGAGGTTAAATCAATAGCTACATCGTTGGCCGTATACGAAATCTTTAGTTGATCGCCATCGATGTTAAACCTCCGCATGTCGCCTTCAATATTATTTGCTTTGGTGAAATTCTTAATGTAGGCTTCGTTGATGGAATCCTTGTGAACAACCGGAATCGAAATCTCTTTTGATTCATAAATATATCTTCGGGGATGCCACGATTGGCGATGGTTTAAGAAAATCCCCGAAAGGGCAAAAGAGATAATAAGCCCTACAAAAAAATAGGCGATATCACGATGTGTATTGCGAGCGGTTAGTTTCATTTGGTATGAAGACTTAATATTTTAGACATAAGAGCTAAGATTCGAAAGATGAGTTGGCGCGGGCAAAGGATTGAAGCGGTACCCCGCAGCCATTGGGCATGTGCGGGGTTGCGAGGAGTATAGCGGAGAGCCTGGTGGCCACTGCGCCTCGCGTGGCCATGCCCCCAAATAAAAATTTCGAAAGGTGTCGTGAATACATTTTGAATCCGCTATTTGCCAAAAGGATTTAACGCGCTTAAGGCCCGCTTTCCGCCTCCCATTTTGTTCATCATCTTCATCATTTTGCGCATGTCTTCAAATTGTTTGAGCAACTGATTCACTTGCTGGATGGAAGTGCCGCTGCCTTTGGCAATGCGATTTTTTCTGCTTGGGTTTAGTTTTTCCGGATTCTCACGTTCTTCCAGTGTCATGGACCGAATAATGGCTTCAACCGGTTTGAAAGAATCATCGTTGATATCTACGTCTTTCATGGCTTTGCCCATGCCTGGAATCATACCCAGCATGTCTTTCATGTTGCCCATCTTTTTGATTTGCTCCAACTGCTTCAAAAAATCATTGAAGTCAAACTGGTTCTTACGCATCTTGGAATTAAGCAAGCGTGCCTCTTCCTCAGTAAATGACTGCTGCGCTTTTTCAACCAAGCTCACTACATCGCCCATCCCTAAAATTCGACCGGCCATCCGATCCGGATAGAAGCGGTCTAAGGCTTCCATCTTTTCGCCAGAGCTAACAAACTTGATTGGCTTTTCAACTACGCGTCTGATAGACAAAGCAGCACCACCACGCGTATCGCCATCCAATTTCGTTAGCACCACGCCATCAAAATTCAATCGGTCATTAAAAGCCTTGGCTGTATTGACAGCGTCCTGCCCTGTCATGGCATCCACCACAAATAGTGTTTCGGATGGTTTGAGTGTCTCCTTCAACTTGGCGATCTCATTCATCATTTCTTCATCCACTGCCAGACGGCCGGCTGTATCGACAATGACTACTCTAAAATTATTTTTCTTAGCATGCTCGATAGCCGCCTTTGCGATCTTAACTGCGTCTTTATTCTCAGGCTCAGCATACACCTCCACCCCAATTTGTTGGCCTAACACTTTTAGTTGGTCAATGGCAGCCGGACGATAGATATCGCAAGCGGTTAACAATACTTCGCGTCCTTGTCGTTTTAAATAG
>JANPBK010000060.1:0-21151 GCA_031430395.1 Cyclobacteriaceae bacterium | reverse complement strand
TGAATAAGAAAAATAGCCTTTAGGGTTCTTCCCATACGGATGAGTCCAAGTATTTGAAGCTGAGTCGAGGTTCGAGAATTCGATTAGTCTCCAGGTTCCAACAAGTCCAATTGCTGATTCTTTCTTCTCTTTACTCTCCATTTTCTTTTTGGTCTGTCCGAAAGAACTTGAAGTAATTAGGACAATCAAGAAAATTAGTGTCGTCTTTGTCATAGTCGAATGTTTTTTAATTGCCTTGCCCACAACGCTGGTGTATAAAACGTAGCGCGGTTTAGGAGCTAAAGCCAAATGACGAAGGAATGGCTTTAGCGACCTGCTGCGTTTTGTCCCCGGCACCGAACGAAATTAAAAAACTAAAACTACAATGCAACACCGAACCAGCGCTATGTTTTATACACCAGCGTTGTAGGTAAGGCGGTCGGACGAAAAAAAAAAGACGAGTAAATTACTTAACTCAGGAGACAAAATTCAATCCAATGACAGAATTAAGACAATGAGAATATTTTTAACTATTGGACTTATAATAATCTTTGGATGTAGTAATAAAATTACTCGTAATCTATACACTGGCGGAAAGTTTAAATTAAACCACTACAAGACCAAAGATAATTTTTCAGCTAAAATTCTATGCGACTTTTATCATTTCGAATTCAAAAATGAAAAAACAATTGGAGTAATGAATATCAATGGTGTACTCATGCCAACACCGACAGATTACAATGGAATACCTGTCAATGTTCTACCGGGGACTTTTAAAATAGAAAGCGGATTTCTTGGTAAAAAATGGACTGTGATTGAAAATCTAAAAATAAACGCAGGAGACTCTGTTGTTATTAAATTTTATTTAGAGGATGACGATAGACCATTAATCGACTAAACTCTCAGGCAGTATCCTTTAACTGTGCGCGGAGAATTTCATTAACGTAGGACATTTTTACACCCGCTGACAATAACGTTTAAGAGCTGTTTCGTTGGACGGTTCCGTCAGACCTTAAATTAAACTGTGGACTTCGAGTCGCGGGACAAATATGATTTTAGCATAACGACTTAGACTCTATAATATATGACGGTCGGACGAAACCGCCCTACCTACAACAGCGTGTTTAAATCAGGCGGGGGTTTAGTGTCCTCACAAAGTTTATTATCTTTATTACAAGCGGTCACGTGGGACAAGACGCAGTTTCAAAATCCCCGCCCGCTTTAAACACAAACGTTGTGGGCAACCGCATTACGACATTTCGGACAAATGAAAGAATACTTTAAAGACTATACGTTTGACGACTGGGGACAATTACCCAACGAAAAAAAGATTGACATCATAAACAATTATTGGGACCCATTTGACTCGACAATAGGACAAAAGACGAAGTCGACAATTATCGAGAATTTTTTGAGACATCAGACTGACAACTCAGTGAGACAAGTAGGAATAAAAAACTTTGGATTTTATGCTGTTCAACTTTTCGTCATTACGGACAATTCAAAACTTAAAATCCCGACTGAATTCGCGGGACTAATTATTAATAAAGGAATAATAGATAAACAGATTAAAGACAATACATACAGAATAAAATGGAGAGACGGAGGACATGACGACATTGATTTAACTGAGAAAATAATTATTCGGTGAAATGCGGCAGCCCACAACAAAAGCTATGAGCCATTGTTTTTTAATTATTTTTAAAGGCCAAAACAACGGCTCATAGCTAGACGTTGTGTGCAATAGGCCGATGACATTTAGAGTATGCTGACAATTATTTATATACTACTTGGGACAATCTTGACGGACTAAGTTCCCCGATCGACCAATCTAAACTTAACCGCAATTGAGACAGATCTATTTCCGCCTACAATAAAATAGTTGATTCCGAAATTGAACGAGCGACACTGAATGGAATAACTATTCCTGCCAAAACTATTTCGACTTTGCGATTTATTAAAAAACGAAGGCTGGTTGACTTGGCCAAACAAGTTAAACACGAATTTAAGAGCCCAAAACCAATTTCGACTGACAGGATAGTTATCGAACTAATTCTTGTCAAGAAATCAACAATAAGGTCTATTAACAACCAAGACAGAGAAGACTGGAAACAAAGTTGGCCATTTGCATTACCCAGACACGTGTACAATCAGATGGCGAAAAGTAATGATAGTATTAGGACAAAATATTTAAAAGAAATCCTATTTGAGTACAAAGAGATTTTTAAAGACAATCAAAAGGAACCATGGGAACTGAGCGAGACGGACGGACTTTCTGACAAACATCAGAACAGGTGGTTTATGAGAAGATGGTATCCGGACATTAAGAGTGAAACGGAGAAATATTGAAACGAAAAGCGCAGAGAATAAAAAAACAGCCACCAACAATGTATTTGCGTCAAGCGGGGTTGACGTGTAATCCAACGTTTTCGTATCTTTATTCCGTTCGGTGTCGGGGACAGGACGCTGCTTCGAAATCCCAAGCCGTCTTAAACACGGATCGTTAGCGTCCAGGCTAGAAAAACGACATTGTTTAAAACTAACGACAGAGACATAAAACAAATAATGGAAACGAATGTAAAAATAACGACAACTTTCAATTGTTCATTGGAAAGAGCATTCAAATCACCGATGCTCTGTAACATAACGAAAGTCCACACAGGATATGGAATTATGCCAAGAGTAACGCATTGCACGGAAGACGAAAACTGGGGACAGCCCGGCTCAAGTAAAAAAGTATATGTAGCAAAATCATTGACACACAAGGGTGGTTTTGGCTCGATAGACAATGTAGTAGAAAGAATAGAAGACAAATACTGGAAAATTGAAATTAATAACTTTCAAGCGTGGATGTTGAGTTTTTACAATTTTGTTGGCGAGTGGCGGACAACTGAACTTGAAAAAGATAAAATCTTGATTGAATACACTTATACACTTTACTCTGCTAATGTTTTGCTTTATCCCATAAACTGGATTTTTACCAAGATAATTTGGAGAGAATATATGAAACAGGCATTGGAAAATGTTAGACAACTCACAATTGACAAGGAACCGTATCAATATGCGTAAAGAAGCCCGAACCGCTAACAATATGTTTGCGCAATGGTGCTAGGGACGTGTACGTTATAAGTTTTATCTTCGTTCAACGTTTTGTGTCGGGGCCAACACGCGGCTTCAAACTCCCCGCTCGAACGCAAATATTAAACGTTAGCGGGCATTTACAAAAGAGCAGAAACACATGGACAAGTACGACACATTTCAGAGACGACTATTTGCTGGGTTTATTGACGGACTGGTATTTATACCTATTTATTTTATAGACAGCATCTCAAAGAGTATTGACGACACCCCTCTAATTGTGCTTGGTCTTCTAATCTCCAACGCCTCGTTATATGTTTACTCGATATTAATGCATTGGAAATACGGACAGACAATTGGCAAGATGGCTATGAAGGTTAGAGTGATTGACATATCCGAGACTCGACTTCTTACTCTTAAACAATCATTCATGCGTGACAGCGTGTACGTTGTTTTCGAAACAATTGGATTGCTATTTATAATCTTTCAAGTAATAAAACTTGGGCATTACGACAAAATGGAAATGGGGTTTAACGACTACTATATAGACTGGTTTGGCTTCATTTGGTTTATTCTAGAGTTAGTGACCATGATGACCAACGAAAAGAGACGCGCCATACATGACTTTATGGCAAATAGTGTAGTGATTAACGAAGAGTACTGGAAAAAGGACGTGGAATAAACGCGCGCTAATAAAATGTTTCTTCAATGGTGCGGTGAGGTGTTACCCAAATTTTTTATCTTCGTCCAACGTTTGGTTTCGGGGACATGACGCGGCTTCGGAAGCCCCGCGCGAACGCAAACCCCAACGTTGGCGGTCATGCCTCGGGATGCCCCAAGAATCAAGACAAAATATTCAAAATAACACTTCCCAATACGGGAACTTTAGTTTACCTTTGACAAAAAGATTAATACTTGAGAGTAATTGCTAAAAAAGTGCTCCGAGAGTTTTGGACTAAACATTCGGACTGCGAACAACAACTTAAGTCTTGGTATCGAGAAGCTGAAAAGAGTGAATGGAAAAATGCCAATGAAATCAAAAAGGAGTATCCAACAGCAAGTATACTTGGGGACAATAGAGTTGTTTTCAATATAAAGGGGAATAACTATCGACTAATCGTTAAGATTAATTTCCAATATCAAATGACATGGATACGATTTGTTGGTACTCATAAAGAATACGATAGGATTGACGCGAATAAAATTTGACGACTATGAACTTAAAACCGATAAAGACTAAAAAGGACTACCAACAAGCATTGGACAGACTTGAATTAATTTTTGACGCTAAAAAAGGGACTAAGGAAGGAGACGAATTAGAGATATTGGGCATACTCATTGACCAATACGAAAACGAACATTTCCCAATTGACCTACCTGACCCAATTGAAGCAATAAAATTCAGAATGGAACAACTTGGTTATACTCAGACAGATTTAGCCAAAGTCGTTGGACTTAAGAGTAGAGCAAGTGAAATATTAAGCGGAAAGAGAAAACTATCGTTGGACATGATCAGACAGCTACACGACAAACTGAATATTCCGACTGACGTTTTAATTCAGGCTTACTAATCGGCACGAACCGCCAACAAAATGTTTCAGCAATGGTGCCTTGACGAGTTGGTTTTAAGTTTTATCTTCGTTCAACGTTTTGTTTCGGGGACCCGCCTCCGCGAGACGCTACTGACGGGCAGGCAGAGACGCAGCTTCGAACTCCCCGCTCGAACACAAATACTAAACTTTGGGCACCATTTTTGATTTAGACTAGAGAAATTCGCAACCTATGAGAATATTTAAAGTTTTTAACATCGCTATTTTGTTTTGCTTATTTTCATCCTGCGACAATAAGGAGGATATTGAACCAGCTTACGATTACATAAAATTTGATTCGGGTAACGCGTCCTTTCTACTAAATAGTGAGTATGACCAGACATGGAATACCTACTTTAAAAGCAGTAATCAAGACCAACTCGGACTCGTATTGAAAGACGAAGAAGGCAAATTGTTGGCTCAAATACACTTGATTAATTCTAACTTTCTTAATAAGACTTTTCCATTCACGATTGACGGTCAAAGTGATGGTCTTAAACACGGGTCTGCACAAATGAGTTTACTAAATCTTACCGTACAACGCGATTCAATATTTAACAAGACCGACAGTATAAATTATACTAATCATTCATTCGACAATTTTGTGTTAACTATTAATTCATTTGAAAATAATATTTTAAAAGGTAATTTCTACGGAATACTCAAGACTGTAACAGGAAAAACAAAATCCATTGACCATGGACGATTTAAAATCAAAGTTAAAACAAAGTAAAACGTTACAACAAAATGTTACCGCAATGGCGGGGTGTAAGTTATAAATTTTGATCTTCGCTCAACGTTCGGTTTCGGGGATGGGACGCGGCTTCTGAAGCGCCCCACTGCAGAAACACAAACACTAGTGACTCAGCCCCGTTGACTGAAATACCATCGCGCGAAGCGCGATATTTTTTGCGGTTTGAATAACGATATTTAGAAAAATAGAAGTCAAAAAAATTATCACTCAAATGAAGGCTATATAAATAGCTATTCTATTCACTGAGAAGTACAGACAAGTCTGCTACTTAACAAATAAATTAGTGAGCTCATAATGAATCTGTTTTTGTAGGTGTGCTCTTAAGGTCTATATACCACTCATTTCTTGTGCATATACTTTGAGTAATTTCTTTTATTCCTTTTTCAGTAGCTTAACGACAAGGTCAAAAACCCATAAAATGACCACTCAGAAAGTATTTGATAAATTTAGAGGGAGAATTAAAAGTAGTCTCGCCCAGAATCGAACTGGGATCAAAAGTTTAGGAAACTTCTATTCTATCCGTTGAACTACGAAACCAAAATAATATGGGCAAAGGTATAAAAAAAAATTTGCTGTTCGAGCTGCACTTCCTTATAAAACGAGCTATTCGCACAGTTTAGGGCAATTAAATATTATTTTTATAGTGATGGAATAAAATGTCCTTTTGGATTGTCTAAGACCCAAATGTCCCATTCTCAATGAGCCCGGTAAGCGATGATTTATTAGTTAAAAAATCTGCGGAGGGTGATCTTGGTTCTTTTAAGGAGTTAGTCATTCGCCATGAAGGAAAAGTAGCAGGGGTAATTAAATCGATGTTAGGTTCAACAGAAGAAGCGGGAGATATTGGACAAGATGTATTCATTCGGTTTTTTGAGTCACTGAACAAATTTAGAGGAGAATCTGCAGTAGGAACGTATTTGGTAAGAATCGCGATCAATTTATCGCTGAATGAATTGAAAAGAAGAAAGAGACGCTTTCTATTTTTTAGTTCGGAAGAAGCCGGAACAAAAGTAGCCACTCAGGAAAATCATGTAGACTTAAAAGAAATGCTGGAATATGAATTTAATCAATTGGAACCCGACTTTAAGGCAGTGGCCACGTTGCGCCTAATCGAAGGATACTCAACTGAAGAAACCGCGGATCTTCTACAGATTCCTTTGGGAACCGTATTATCGCGTTTATCGCGTGCACAAAAGAAACTAAGAAACGGATTACAGAAACATCTTAACCCTTAACGATATGAGGAACGAAGATCATCAGGAATTATTTTTGCGTTCGCTAGATAGTCACTTGCAAGAGAACGAAAATATACTCTTACAAAATGCCTATCTCACTGACACTCTTCTATCAAAGAACAGCAAAGAGTTTATTCAAATTAGGGAGCTATTAGCACATCAGAAAGGTCAATCATTTGGGCCATTCTTTGCGGAGCGTGTAATCAACCAGATTAGAGTATTGCAGGAAGAAATCGAGTATCAGGTATTTTCCTTTTTTAAGAAGTATCAATTGGTAGTAGTCGGGTTGGTCGTTGCCTTATTAATCTCCAACATCATGCTTGCCGATACCTTGACCATCAAATCAATTATTGGACTGGAGGAAAATTCACTCACAGATACGGTTACCGAGAATATTCAAATTGACTTATACCAAAATTTAACAAAATAGAAATATGACTTTCGAACGAAAAAGAGCCATCATCATCATTAGCGCAACGCTGGTGATAGGCATCATTATTGGTGTATTAGCAACCGGAATGTTAGCCCGACATCATTATCGGGGTGACCGGAGCAAATCAGGAAAAGAATTCCGTGGGAGGCAAGGTTTTGCAGCCAAAATTTATGGGATCACCAAAGCAGATTCAGCACAAATAAATAACATGAAGCCGGTAATACAGCTAACCATGACTCACATCGATTCACTTCAAAAACAAACTGACCGCATGGTGAAAGTGGAGATTGATTCAATGATTATTCACCTCCAACCTTTCCTTACAGCAGAACAATTGAATAGTCTGAATGAATTTTCGCGTAACATGTCTGGCCACAGCGAGCATCTAAAAAGACATCGGTAGACTTAGCTATAATTTCCATTCATGTAAAATTTAGAACATATACATGCTATTGGCCGTATTCTTGCAAATTATTAGAACATAAAACTGAACAAAACATCAAATTATCGGTTTCCCAATCACCTAGGAAGCTTAAATCCTTATTACACATATCACATCAACAATCCAACATGAAATTAATAGTAGCATTATCAACATTTCTCTTAGCTGGTAATTGGGTATTTGCCCAGGAAGTGACACCTCATGGCCATGGAAAAATATCCGGGATTGTTCGGGATTCAACTAACTCTCAAGCCGTTGAATTCGCCAATGTTGCTTTGATTGATCCTAAAACCAATAAACCTGTAAATGGCGCTGTGGCCGATGAGAAAGGTAAATTTTCAATTGTCAAAATCCCTACGGGTAATTACATCGTTGAAATTTCTTTTATTGGATATAGCAACAAAAGAATACCGGTTAAAATCGCTGATAAAAGAGGAGACATTGAATTGGGTTTTGTGATTGTAAGCCCAAGCGATAAAGTATTAAATGAAGTAGTCGTGCAAGGGCAAAAAAACCTAATTGAAGAGAAAGTTGATAGAACCGTTTACAATGCAGAGAATGACGCCACTGCACGGGGAGGGGACGCAACAGATGTGCTGAAACGGGTGCCCATGCTATCTGTTGACTTAGATGGAAATGTATCCATGCGTGGAAGTCAAAACGTAAGGGTACTCATCAACGGAAAACCCTCTACGATTGCTGCCAGCAGTGTTTCTGATGCGTTAAAACAAATTCCGGCAGATCAAATTAAGACTGTAGAAGTTATAACCTCCCCCTCCGCCAAATACGATGCGGAAGGTTCGGGTGGAATTATAAATATCATCACCAAGAAAAACACCTTACAAGGTCTGACCCTAAATGTAGATGCCAGTGCCGGACTACGTGGATCCAACTTAGGATTAAATGGAAACTATCGTACAGGTAAAATGGGATTTTCATTAGGCGGCTTTGGTCGGTCGAACTATAACCAACCCGGTAGCTTTACGAACATTCAAACAACCAACCCTAATACTTCCCCGATTTTAAATACGCAAAGTGCCGATACGAGAGCCAACAATATTTTTGGCCGATATACTTTAGGATGGGACTATGACATCGATAAGAATAACTCCTTAGCGGCATCCGTTCAATATGGCATCAGAAATAGTGCTAACTGGCAAGATAAACTGCGAACAATTAATTCAACGGATGCCACCCGCAACCGACTTAGTGATGTAGAGGTAGATGATAACTCAGGAACAACGGATTTGAATTTAACCTATACGCGTACATTCGAGAAACCCCAAAAAGAATTCAGTTTATTGGCATCCCACAGTAGCAACAACCGAAATAATGATTTCGTAAGTAATTTTTTAAACTTCAACACAGAAGCATCTCAAACCTTTCAAAAAAATAATAACAAAAGTATAAACACAGAAACAACGATACAAGCTGACTATCAAACACCCCTTGGGAAAAAATCAATTATCGAATTCGGAGGTAAACAAATTATCCGAAAAGTTGAAAGCAACTATGCTTATTTTTCAGCTGCTGCCGATGGTATTTACGGTCCTCAACTTGCGGGTTTGAGCAATGTTTTCAACTATAATCAAAATGTGACAGCCGGATACTCTTCATTCACAGTAAGTTTACCTAAATCGTATAGTATAAAAGCAGGAGGTAGGTATGAGTATACCACTATTGACGCTACTTTTCAAGTTGAGAAACCTCCTCTTACTTTACCTTCATACGGTGTGTTAGTGCCAAGTCTAAATATTTCAAAAAGACTTACTAATGGGAGTGCATTAAAATTGGCTTACAATAGAAGAATTCAGCGGCCGTCCATCCAATTTCTTAATCCTAACTTGCAAGCATCCAATCCACTCAACATTTCTTTTGGCAATCCTGAACTCAATCCAGAATATACCAATAACTATGAATTCTCATATAGCACTTTTATCAAAGGCACTTCACTTAATTTTTCTACGTTCTTACGTAATACAATTGGCTCCATTCAACGGGTGCGTGATTTGAAAGGTGACACGATCCGAACTACCTATCAAAATATTGGTCAAGAAGATGCTTACGGCTTGAGTGCCTTCGCTAATGTGAATGCCGGAAAGCTTTCGCTGAATGGTGGAGTAGATACCTATTATACGGTACTCAATAATAATATTGCAGACCCCACTTTAGCCGCAAAAAATTCAGGATGGGTTTACAATGTGCGACTGTTCGGAAGTTACAATCTGGTGAAAGGATGGGGCTTACAATTTTTTACCTTTTACCGGGGACAGCAGGTACAACTGCAAGGATCACAGGGAGGTTTTGGCGTGTACAGCCTAAGCGTACGAAAAGATCTTGCCGACAAGAGAGGAAGTATTGGTTTTGGAGCAGAGAATTTTTTCTATCCATCGATTACTGTAAAAGGAAATCAGTCCTCTTATTTCTTAAATCAAGAATCAACTTCAGTGACTACCAATCTTAACTTAAAAATTACTTTCAGCTACCGTATCGGCAAAATGACGATGGAGGCTCCACGCAGACGCAAGAAATCAATCAATAATGATGACTTGAAAGATGAAGGTGGTGGTGGCGATGGTGGCCAAGGTGGCGGGGGCGCACCAGCTGGAGGTGGCGGGGGTGGCCGACCTCAAGGTGGTCCTCCTGCATCGATTCCATCGACCACAAAACCTGTTCAAGCTGCTCCCACGAAAGCGGATTCAGTAGTGTACGAGGCGGCAGGCACATGGAATTACACGATCGAATCTCCACAAGGCGGAGTAGGTACATTGAAAATCAAAAAAGAAGGAGAAATCTATTCAGGCACCATTGCCAACAACCGATCGAACCGCGAGAATCCGTTGAAAGATGTTGTATTTAAAAACAACGAGTTAAGCTTTACCTATGAAGTTAACTTTGGAGGAAATGCGGCTACTATTGCAGTCAAAGGAGTGATCACCAAAGATCAATTCGCAGGCACGATGTCCGTAGGGCAGTTTGGATCATTCCCCATGAATGGAACTAGAAAAATTGAATAGATAATAATGAATCGTTCATCACGAAACCTCGAAGTGTTAAAACCTTCGAGGTTTTTTGTTTCCCCGTTAAGTATACTACTCCTGTTTCAGCGGATGCGTAAAGAAGATGATCGAGAAAACGATAGCAAAAAGTGCATAAACAATAGTCGGAAGTAAGAGTGAAGATTGGCCCGATGAATACGCTTTTGTTAACGCCAACGAAGCAATCAGAAAATGAGCCAGATTAGCGATCGCAATCGGTCTACCATAAATTCCTCCGATTAGATTTGATTTGGCAGTCCAGTTTAACATGGCAAATGCAAAATAAAGTGCTCCCAGCACTTGCAATACGATGGCATCAAATTTAGAGACTGCCTGGAAATCAAAGAAAAAAATTATTTCCTGAGGCATAAAAGAAAGCAGCATGCCTGCCATGCCCATAACAATAGCACTTAACGTCATCACCCATTTTGTGTTTATCATAAAGACAAATGTATGAATGAAAGATTAGAGAAAGATGTTTGTAAACTAAATATACATAATCACCAATATCAGACAGGCTAATCAAATCTATTTACCTCAACGTGCTTGTGGAGATAGCCTATTTCGCGACCTTTGGGCTGATCCTATAACACCCTACTTTATGAATCGCTGCACGCTTAATAAAAATACACAGTTCTGCTTCCTTGTTTTGATTCTGGCTTCTTTGCTCTTTCAATGCAAGAGCAAAAACGAACAACCCAATACAGCTGCCATCAACCCCGCTTTTGGCGAATACATCTCTACCTACACGGCTGGAGTAGTCAGTTCTTCTTCTCCTATCCGAATCATTCTCACCAAAGAAGCAATCGATTCAACTTCGATCGGGCAAGAAACTTCGGTGAAGCTTTTTGAATTTAACCCATCGCTGAAAGGTAAGACTACATGGCTAGACCGCAGAACGCTGGAATTCAAACCTGAGACCAGAATGACTTCCGGACAAGTATACTCGGTAGCCTTTCAACTTTCCAAACTTTTTGAAGTGCCCAAGGAGTTGGCTTCGTTTGAGTACTCTTTTCAAATTATGCCCCAGCACTTCGAGTTGACTATCGACAATATAAAACCATATGTTAAAACAGAGCTTAAGAGACAAAAGATTGAGGGAACATTACTCACAGCTGATTATGCAGAGAATGAAGCAGTCGAGAAAATAGTTTCAGCACAACAAGAGGGAAAAAATCTAAAGATCAATTGGCAACACGGTGGCGAAGGAAAACAACACATCTTTGTTATTGAAGATGTTGCCCGCCAAGAAGAAGCGAGCTCGGTGTTGCTGTCGGCAAACGGAAAAACCATTGGTGTAGATCGCACCGAAGAAGAAAAAGTAGAAGTGCCATCGTTAAGTGATTTCAAATTGACGAACACGAAAGTGGTTCAAAATCCGAATCAATACGTAGTGCTCCAATTCTCCGATCCAATCAAAGATAAGCAACAACTACTCGGGCTGATTACGATCGGTGAGGATCGAAACCTCACACTGGACTTTGATATTCACGACAACGAAATTTGGGTCTACCCTCCAATTCGCCAGGCAGGAACGAAAACGATTTATCTGGAAGCAGGTATTCGAAATATCAATGATTATAAAATGAAGCAAGCCTCCACCACGGAAGTGCTGTTTGAACAACTAAAACCAGAAGTTCGATTCTTAGGCAAAGGCTCTATCCTTCCCAGCACAGATGGGTTGATTCTCCCTTTCGAAGCAGTCAATCTAAAAGCAGTAGACATCAGCATTAATAAAATATACGAAAGCAATATACTTCAGTTTTTACAAAACAATCGGATCAATGGATCGAGTGAACTACATCGCGTAAGTAAAAATGTATTGAAGAAAACAATACAATTAGACAACACGGGCGTGACGGATCTGGGAAAATGGAATCGTTTCACATTGGATTTGGCAAAACTACTCAATACCGAACCCGGAGCGATTTATCAAATCTCCCTCAAGTTCAAGAAAAAATATTCGGCCTATCTCTGCGAAGGTGAAACAG
Organism: Cyclobacteriaceae bacterium; assembly: GCA_031430395.1. Taxonomy (GTDB): domain Bacteria; phylum Bacteroidota; class Bacteroidia; order Cytophagales; family Cyclobacteriaceae; genus ELB16-189. The sequence continues at coordinate 8,612 of JANPBK010000060.1, read as the reverse complement.
AAACAGAAGTGGAGATAGAAGATGGTGAGGAAAAGGAATACTCCGGCTATCGGGAATACTACTACGAAAATGACTATGAGTATTACGATGGTGACTACGACTGGAACGAACGCGAGAATCCCTGCAATGGATCGTATTACTCGTCTTCTCGTAAGGTTCAAAAAAATGTACTTGCTTCAGATCTGGGTTTAATCGCCAAACGAGGAGACGATGGCACTACTTCTGTTTTTGTAACGGATTTTAAAACCACTGCCCCGCTTTCGGGAATAGCCGTGGAAGTTTATGATTTTCAACAACAACTTCTCTCCACACTCACTACAGATAGTGAAGGCAAAGCGATTTACAGTTCGAAAGAATCTCCCTTTGCATTGATTGCTAAAAACGGAGCGCAGCGCGGCTACATGCGTTTAGTCGATGGCGAATCTTTGTCATTGAGTGGCTTTGATGTGTCCGGAGATGCGCTTAGCAAAGGACTGAAAGGATTTTTATATGGCGAGCGCGGTGTGTGGCGCCCGGGCGATTCACTCTATCTTAGTTTTATTTTGGAAGACAAAAACAAAGTGCTTCCTCCTACACATCCGGTCGTCTTCGAGTTGCAAAACCCACAAGGTGTAGTTACCAATCGCCTGGTAAGATCTACTTCTGAAAACGGATTCTATCGCTTTGCCACGATGACTTCACCCGATGCACCAACGGGTAATTGGATGACGCGTATCAAAGTAGGCGGCACCGAATTTAGTCAAAACATAAAAATTGAAACGGTAAAACCCAATCGCTTAAAAATAAACTTAGATTTGGGAACCGAGCGACTTACTTCTCGGCAAGTACAAGGAGATTTAAATGTAAAGTGGCTGCATGGCGCGCCCGGAAAAAATCTGAAGGCGGAGTTTGATGTCACCGTACTCAAGGGCAATACGTCATTTGTAAAATACGATGACTTCGTTTTTGAAGAGCCTTCTTCCAATTTTAACTCCGAAACTCAAACTTTCTTTGAGGGATTTACCAATGCAGATGGCAATGCTTCGATGAGCGCTTCCCTTCCCGAGGGCAATTATCCCGGTTTCATGACTGCCGTTTTCAGAGGAAAGGTTTTTGAAGAGAGCGGCAATTTTAGCATTGATCGATTCGCGCTTCCTTTTTATCCCTTTGAATCGTATGCAGGCATTCGCGTTCCCAAAGGCGAAGAATATAGTGGCATGTTGTACACCAACACACCACAAAAAATAGATCTGGTTTTTTTGGACATCGATGGGAAACCAGTGGATAGAAATAAAATTAGTGTTAATCTCTATCGCCTGGAAAGATATTGGTGGTGGGACAATACCTACGACAACATTGCCAATTACGTAGAGGGCAACAACTCAAGTTTGATATCAAATGAAACCATCAATACCGCTGGCGGAAAAGCAAGTTGGTCTATTAACATTGCCACTGCAGATTGGGGCACCTACTATATTAAAGTGTGTGATCCCATCTCCGGACATTGCACAGGTAAAATTATTTATGTCGATCAGCCGGGCTATTTTGGTCGCAATAGTCGCGATGAAACCAAAACGGCAGCTACACGACTTACTTTTGCTTCTGACAAAACAAAATACAACGTAGGTGAAAAAATAAATTTATCTATTCCCGGCAGCGGAGAAGGTCGCGCGCTGGTCTCTATCGAGAACGGAAGTAAAATTCTTTCTACCCGATGGATCGAAACAAAGAAAGGCGAAAACAAACTTTCCATCGATGCCACCGCAGAAATGACACCCAACATTTTTGTGAACGTCACCCTCCTGCAACCTCATGCGCAAACCATCAATGATTTACCGATCCGCTTGTATGGCATTATTCCGTTGGGAATCGAAAATCCTAAAACACATTTGGAGCCCGTCATTGAAATGGCGAGCGAAATTGAGCCCGGGCAAGAGGTAAAAATCAAAATTTCGGAAAAATCAAAACGCAAGATGACATTTACCCTCGCTATGGTCGATGAGGGACTACTCGACATCACTCGCTACAAAACACCCGAGCCATGGAATAAATTTTATGCGCGAGAAGCGCTTGGAGTAAAAACATGGGACTTGTTTGATGAGGTGATGGGTGCCTTTGGCTCGCGCATTGAACGATTGCTGGCAGTCGGTGGCGATGCTGAGCTACGTGCTAAACAAGACGACCCACGTGCCAATCGTTTCAAAGCAGTGGTAAAATATTTTGGCCCTATTACTATTGATGGAGGAAGTCACGAATTGAAATTCACCATGCCGCAATATATTGGCTCGGTAAAAGTGATGGTAGTAGCTGGCTTCGAAGGCGCTTATGGAAACACCGAAAAAGCAGTGCCCGTTCGCAAGCAGCTGATGGTATTGGCTACGTTGCCTCGCGTGCTTGGCCCAGACGAAAAAGTAAAACTGCCCATTACTCTTTTCACCCAAGACAAAAAATTAAAGAATGTGAGAGTAGAAGTAAAAGTAGCGGGCGCAGTTTCACTGGCTGGCGAATCTACACGATCCATTGTTATTCCTCTCTCCGGAGATCTTACTATTGATTTTGATCTAAATGTAAAATCCGAAACCGGTATCGGAAAGATTACTGTGATCGCTACTTCGGGCACTATTAAATCAACGGACGAAATTGAAATTGAAGTTCGAAATCCGAATACGTCCGTCACACAAGTGAGCGAGATGTACGTAGAGGCCGGCAAGTCATGGAATAGCGCCATCATTCCTGTTGGTGTTGCCGGTTCTAATTCCAGCACACTGGAAGTGTCATCCATCCCTCCTATCAACCTGGGCTTTCGCATGCGCTATTTGATCGAATATCCACATGGGTGTATTGAACAAACGACTTCATCGGTTTTTCCACAGTTGTATTTAGATGTGGTGAAAGAATTGACGGACTCAGAAAAATCCAGAACCAAAAACAATATCACACGGGGCATCGAGCGATTGAAACTATTCATCGCGCGTGATGGCGGCTTCAGTTATTGGCCGGGTGATCAGGATTCTGATCAGTGGGGAACCACCTATGCGGGTCACTTTCTATTATCGGCCATCGACAAAGGATATTATGTGCCCGATGATATGATAAAGCGTTGGAAAAAATACCAGAAGAACAGAGCAGCCGAATGGCGAAGCAATCTCAATGCGGGTTATTACAACACCGATTTGATTCAAGCTTATCGCCTCTATACATTGGCATTGGCAGGTGTGCCTGAACTAGGCGCTATGAATCGCCTGCGCGAATTGAAAGAAACAACTTTGCAAGCCAAATGGATGTTGGCAGCAGCCTACGCAAAGGCTGGCCAACCCGAAGCGGCTCAAGCATTGGTAGCTAATCTTACTACACAAATAAAACCATATCAGGAGATGTCTGACTCGTATGGCAATGACCTCCGCGATAAAGCAATCATTCTTGAAACATTGGTGCGGCTCAATGAAAAAGCAAAAGCATTTGAATTAGTGCGCGAAATCTCGAAATCATTGAGCAACCAAAATTATTGGATGAGTACACAGACAATAGCCTACTGCCTAAAATCGATTGGTCAGTTTGTTGCCTCAGAAAAACGAGGCGGCCTCGCGTTTACCTATACCTACAACGGCAAATCGATTAATGCCTCTTCACAATTGCCACTGGCACAAGTGGCGCTGGAAATAAAAGGGGTACAAAAGAATTCGATCAGTCTGACTAATTCAAGTAATGGTGGTTTGTTCATTCGCGTGATCAACACCGGCACACCTTCACGTGGCAATGAAGAAGCACAGCAATCCAATTTAGTAGTAAACACTTCGTTTACCGATTCAAAAGGAAATGGACTCGATATAACCAAGTTGGAACAGGGTACTGAGTTCTATGCGATCGTCACCATAAAAAATCCGGGCTTACGTGGCTTATATGAAAACATGGCACTCGCACAAGTGTTTCCGTCCGGTTGGGAGATCAATAACTTGCGCCTCACCGATGACGAAGGCACAGAGAAAACAGACCGTGGCGAATACCAGGACATCCGCGATGATCGGGTGTACACCTATTTCAGTTTAGGTGGCGGCAGGCAGCGCACCTTCCGCGTATCACTTACCGCTAGTTTCAGTGGTACGTTTTACTTACCCGGTGTAAACTGCGAGGCCATGTACGATCACAGCGTGAGCGCCAAAGAAAAAGGACAAGTGGTAGAAGTGATGAAGAGGGTGGTACAGTAGACCATATTATTTTGGCGGCCGGGCGGGCTATACGCTGCAATCCACGCGAAGCGCGTGGGATTTCCGCTGCTATCCCTGGCCGAAATTCGTTCACGTATTGGCTACCATCTAACTATCAAAATCAGGAACAAAGCCACTCATCAGAGCTGAGTCTCACTCAGCTAATGGTGAAATAGCCGCAACTGAGTTGCGGCTATTTCCTATATTTGGTGTATAATCTTAACTAGTTGCGGTTATACCAATGTTGGCGGCAACAAAGAATTATAAATCAATAAACTCACCGAAACATGAATAAAATAGAAATCAAAATTGCGATCAAGGACGCTAAATTCTTGACTTTTCAGAATAAATTTTTTCGCTTAATGCCTTTAAAAGATTCAGGTATGAAACAAAATCAGTTTTTACTTATAGTGCTTCTCTCTATCGGATGCGCTTTCAACAGTTTTGCCCAGAATGATCTGAAATTTGAAATAAATAAAGTTCTACCATCCATTTCGATCCAAGAAAATAAATTGGATAAAATAGTTACACTTTCAGATTTGGACAAACGGTATCCCACATCTTGGGTAAAAAAATATGTTTCCGTGGAAATTTCAGCCAATAGAAATGGAACCAAAACAAAGGCTTCGGGTGTAAGCGATGTCTTGAATCAAAAGCAAAAAGAACTCATACGATTGGCTGACCGTAGTAGTGATATTACAGTAAGCGTAATGTATCTACCTGAAAATTCGTTGAAAAATAACACAGTGAAGCAATACGATTTCAAGGTTACTATCATCCTTTATAAAAATGCTATTTATGGTGAAGGCGCTGAGCAACTGATCCAATATCTGCAAAAAAATAGCATTGCAAATATTGAAGTAGGAAGTTTTACGGGCTATGATTTGACTGCCATTAAATTTACCATTACCGAACAAGGGCATATAACGGATATTCAAGTTGTCCTACCATCAAAGGATATAAAAATTGACGAAATGCTGGTTACGGCAATTTCAAAAATGCCTAGATGGAAGCCAGCACAGTTCTCTAACGGTTTAAACGTAAAACAAAGCTTTGTTTTGACCATTGGCAATATGGAGAACTGTATGGTCAATCTTTTGAGTATCCGTCCAATTTAATAAATATGGAGGCTGATGCTATTTTTAGTGATATTCTATGAACATTGCAAGGGCCTATATTATTGTTGGTCTCCATCCAACAAGCTTAAATTTTCAAATGATCTATTAGAAAACAACAATCCGTGGAGTTCGTTTCATAAAACCTAACAACCGAATCAATCAACCTGAATGATTCAAAAAGCACCAATCGATCTACCTGTTAAAACAGAAAAACTCTATGGCAAACTACTTACCATAAATTCCATCAACTTTCTTAAGATTGAGATTGTTGGTTAAGCAACCAACAAGAACTAAGGGCGGTTGAATTTCTTGTAAAGTAAAGCAATAATAACTCTCGTTACTATTGACTAATCCCCTCTGATTCAATCGTGTTGCCCCTGCACTCTATTTTTAAACTCGTCACTTCTACTTTATTATTCAATATAATTGTTAAGAATGATACTCTGGTGAAGTAATTTCCAGGCAATAAAAAAATTGAGCTCTATTATCTGGTAGGCTCACAAACGGAACATTTTCACCATGTCAGGTTTTATGATTAGGAGAATGGAATAGAAAATTCAACTTCCGATTCTCGGTTCATAATTTATTGGAATCTAAACGTTTGCGCTTCTAAAGCGTCCCCAAAGGCTAAGGTCATTTTTTTCGCTGACACTCCAGCAATATACCATCTTGTTAGAGAAGTAGTTAGCAGGAAAAATATATCTCCTCGCCCAGACTACTTTATAAGAATAGAAGGGATGTAATTCTATGTTGGACCATTATGTATGCTATTGTATCGTTCAAAATTAGTTCACAGTACAACATTGCTTAAGTCTACTAGAATGAGTTATATTTAAGCGAAATAATTTAATGACAGAATGAAGTACTTCTCAAGTGTTATACTGATTGCAATTTTTAATATAAATGCGTTTTCACAAATCCAATTTGAAAAAGGATATTTCATTAGTAACAAGAATGAAAAAATCGAATGCCTCATTCGTAACAATGATTGGAAAAACAACCCTACCGAATTTGATTTCAAACTAACTAAAGACAGTGAATCGCAATCTCTGAATATTTCCACTATTAAGGAGTTCAGTATTCCAGGTTCGTTCAAATTTATCAGAGCTCCTGTAAAAATAGATCGCTCTACGGATATAGCAAGTCTATTAGGGACTGATAGGAATCCCAAATGGGAAAGTGATACCCTGTTTTTAAAGGTCCTTGTAGAAGGTAAAGCAACGCTCTATTCTTATAGTAAGGGAAATCTTTTTCGCTTCTTTTTCAAAAAATAGGACTCCACTTTTAGTCAGCTCATCTACAAGAGGTTCTTATCTTCTACAGGGGGCATTATTGAGAATAATTCCTATCAACAACAATTGCTAAACGAATTAAAGTGCGAGGCGGTATCAATCAACAAGATACAAACGTTAAAATACAATGAGAGTCAGCTAAGTAAATACTTTATTAATTACCTTAAATGTGCTGGTGATTCAGTTTCCCTAAAATCGAATGCAGCAATTAGAACATCAAATAAAACCCGCATAAGAATCACATCAGGAATATTCAGTATTACAAATACAAGTGCTTATCGTATTGGTGCTGAATTTGAGTTTGGTATGTTTACCCGCAATAAATGGGCTCTTCTTATAGATGCCAATTATCTAATTTTCTATTCAGGTTATACAGGCATAAATACTTTAGCGCTTCCGCTAGGAATAAGGCATTACTTTTATTTAAATAATGATACTCGCTTATTCTTAAATGCATTTTTATTGACAACCTACTATTCACCAGGGTCTACAAGAGTGTTCGATGTTGGAAATCCGGCATTCGGTGGTGGCATCGCTTATAAAAGGCTAAGTATACGGGGTGAAAGCATTGTCCAATTCTGGGCTCGGAACCATGTTCCTAACTATTCAGTTATCCTTAGTTACGATATTACTAAAAAATAAATTGCAACTATTTAGTTTATGTTACTTATGAAAAAAGTCGCTTTCCTAAATAAAGGATTATTTATCATTTTGTTCCTGTCTGTCACTTCTGTTCAGTGTCAGAGTTATATAGCAACTGATTCATTATACACAAGTGGAATTGTGATCCCTATCAATAATACCAGTATACAATTTCAAAAATTTGCAAAAGACAAACCTACCGTATATACCTCTGATTATATCAAAGAATATGGATACAAGGATAAAATATTTGAATCCCTTATACAAAACGGTAAAAGTCAATTCTATTTAAGATTTGCTAAATCAGACAAAATTAAAATTTTCAAGCGAGGGTCAAATTATCTTGTCATAAAAAATGAATCTATTGAATTAGTGGACAGGCGTAATCTTGTTAAAATAATTAGAGAATTGTATAACTGCGAAAAGTCAATACCAAAAAAGAGTTTTAGTAACTCAAAATCAATAAATTTCAATCTACCTCTCATTGCAAATAATTGTGACTATTCAAATTTACTTTTTAGAAGAGTAGGTATCATAGGGGGATATTCCAACGACACCTTTGTTGCTGAGCAACCGGTTATTGGTACTCTTGCCCTTAACGAGAGTTGGAAAGGTTCTGCAAATAATAGTTTATTTGGTTTATTGTTAGATATACCTATTTTTAAACTAAAGAATTTATTCTTAACCACAGGAGTCATTTACACATTTGGAAGAGCCACTTTAAATGGAAAGCCAAGCTCAATAGATCTCTCAACCAATCAAATTGCCGCGCCTATCGCACTGAAATGGATTTTTAGAAATCAATATATCAAACCATTTATAAAAGCCGGGGGTATTATTTCGTACGTTAATATTGACGTTAAAACGAGTTCAACTTTTTTTGGGACCGTTAGACTTACAAATTCAAATCTGGCGTACGGTATCCAAGCAGCAATAGGCTTTGAAATTCCGCTCAAAAGCTTAAAAGCTATTCAGTTAGAATTAAATTATACAGAATTTGTTAAAAGGAATTTTGATAAATTAGATATAAAAATATCCGGCATTTCAATAACGGGAGCATATACCTTTTGAAATTATGCCATCCTTACATGCTGATACAGATTAGTATCGCATGCAATAAAATGCTTCCCTTCTACCTACTTTTATACAATAATCATATTTTATAGCTAATAAGAAACACGAGAGATCGAATCTTACCGGAACTTCCAACCCCTGTTAGTTCTTCTGGCCCACTTGTGCCAAATCCAAGTTCATACCTTGCTTCAACACCATATCTTTTATATCGCAAACCCAATCCGGTAATAACTCCAGCATTTAGATTCTTTGAAAATATATCAATATTGCGCTTCGTAATTATTGGATCCGGTGAATTTGGC
>JANPBK010000059.1:0-19446 GCA_031430395.1 Cyclobacteriaceae bacterium | reverse complement strand
TTTCCTCCTATGTGGAGATGCACCCTAATACCTAGGTAAAACCCTCACTGCTCCCGAGGCCCACGTGCACATAGACCACCGGAAAACAGATTTTGGCAACCGCTAAGTTATTTCTCTTTATTCTTATCAGACTTAAGTTGGAATATTTCTTTCTGTAAATCTAAAACCACACCAGCTAACTCCTCTACGGAAACATCCTTTTTACTTTCTACATCTGGAAACTGTACACTGATATACGCTTTAGCCGCCCATGCTTCCATCACTTCATTTCCATCAATTTGATAAGGTGAATAATGACGGTTATCTGACACTAAAAATAGCTTTCCCGTCTCGTCTAAATAGTTAAAAACACGTTTATAAACTACTCCTTCGCGTTGAGAAACTAATATGTAAGTCTTACCACTTTTAATACTTTTTAAGTCTTCTACATGTTCGCCTACCACTATCGTGCCCGGCAATAATGGAAGCATTGAATCCCCATTGATTTCAAAAGCTCTGTAGGTGCCTTGCTTCAATATCGGGAGTTGGAACTTGGGTAACTCCTTGACATATTCCGTATCTGCAAATCCATTGAGATACCCGGCTGCCGCTTTGATAGGGACAAGTTCAATGTTGTCCTTGCCTTGTAAATCAGCGGTGACCACCAGAATCTCTTTACCTTTTCCTGAAAAGGATGAGAAAGAGTTCTTTGTCTCACTGCCCGCCAGTGATAAATCTTTTCCGATGAGATCGTCCACGGAAACATGAAAAACTTCAGCTATTTTTTGTAGCAATTCCAGTTTAGGCTCAGCCCGGCCTTCTTCATAGGCACCCAATAAGGATCGCTTAATTTCAAGTTTCGCAGCAAACTGGTCTTGTGTCAACTTCAGTCGCTTGCGAAGACTGCGCATGTTCTCGTTCAGTTTTACCATATTATTTTTCAAAAATTAAGATTCTTCCGGAATTGATTTCTTTCCTGCTCAATGAAAATAAATTTCGTTGCATATACCTTTGGCGGTCACCCATTGACTCAACATGACGGTTGATCTTGTCAATCACTTCTTGCAATGGAGTAAAAGGTTCTGCCAGTAAATACCCATAGAAGTTGGGATGATTACCTACTGTATTGAAGTTGACCTGAAATCTACCGGATACTAACTTTTTGCTCTTCAAGTTCAATTTTGCCATCTCCATAACTAATATTTTTAGCTAAATAATGGGTATTCCAGCAATAAAGCAAATAATAAAACTAATTATTTTAGTATATTTATTCCTGACTGACATCCGGCTCAGGAAAAAGAGCAGTTAAATCCCAGTTAATCTGTTGATTATATGACAGCGTTCCTTTTCCAACCGATAAGGGCGACTCCATGTTATTCGAATAGATTAAGCCGGTGCCTAAGCCTTGCGGAATTTGAAGATTATATTGTGCTGCGAATTGAGCGATCGCGTTTAACCCAATAGATGATTCTAAGGCGGATGTTATCCACCATCCGATTCCTAGACTCTCAGCCAATTGAATCCATTCTTGGCAAGAATATAGGCCTCCATGCAAGGATGGCTTCAGTATGATATAAGTCGGCCGTAAGCGAGTCAATAGTGACTTTCTATCTTCATAAGAATTAACACCGATCAATTCTTCATCTAACGCAATGGGAATTGGTGACTTCCTGCAAAGTTCTTCCAGTTCTTTTGCGCCAACCTTCAAAGGCTGTTCAATAGAGTGAACTCCAAATCGGGCCATGTCTGCTAATTTAAACATGGCATCTTCTGGTTTGAATGCACCATTCGCATCTAAGCGGATCACAATTTCTTCCCGATAGTATTTTCTTCGGATGTATTGTAAAATATCACATTCCTTTTCAAAATTCAGACTACCCACTTTTATTTTTATGCATCGAAACCCATCCTTAATCTTTATATCAATCTGCTGAAGCATATAGTCTAAGCCTCCTATCCAAATAAGTCCATTGATAGGCAATGATCTTCCGGTTAAGAAGTCATTTTCAAAAATGGTACGATTACCTCCCCTTGCTAAGTCAATGAAAGCGGTTTCAGCAGCAAAACGCAAGGACGAAAAATCCGGTAGGATGCCAGATCTTAAAAAAAAGGAATTCAGTTCTTGCAGGGAATTAAATCCGTTGGCAGGAAGTTCTATTTCCTGTAGATTAATTTTTGCTTCCCATTCGCTTAGAAAATTTTCGATTAGCTCAGTAGGTTCTTTGCTTAGGCCTTCCAGCGGAGCACATTCGCCTAATCCAAAAATGGTTGGATGTTGATCATTCCACAGTTTTATAAACCAGGATACCCGTTGCTTCATGGGACCTCGTGAGGTGCGGGCATCAAAGTTGAATTGAAAAGCTTGCTTGTGAATACTTACCCGAAGGAACATGGTCAAAAATTTGAACAGTTAAAGTTCGGCTTTATAATGAATAATCAAAACAGTAGAAAATAGTTCATTAGTAGAAGCTTAAAAAATAGTTATCTACAGAATGCCTCGAAAGCCTGATGAGATCCTTCATTAATGGTCGCTCTATATTAACTTTGATGCATGTTGAATAATTGGGTAAACATCCTGGATTATACTTATGACCTTCCTCAGGAAAATATTGCTCTTTTTCCCCTGGAACAAAGAGACGAATCCAAGCTATTGGTCTACCAGGAAGAAATAACGAGTCACTTTCAATTTCATCAATTAGATCAATTCCTGCCGAGTGGTTCTATTTTGTTTTTCAATGACACCAAAGTCATTCCTGCCAGGTTGATCTTTCATAAAGATACTGGTGCGGAAATAGAAATATTTTTACTCGCTCCAGTGAAGCCTTCTCCCTTATTTTCGGAAGCCATGAACGCTACTGCTTCGGCTCAATGGCAGGTAACCATTGGCAATGCTAAACGATGGTCTCGGGAACACCCTCTTATAAAAACAATAGGCCCTGTTGAATTGATCGCTACGCTTGCAGATGAAGAAAAATCAATGGTTGCATTTAACTGGACTCCTGCGCACTTAACATTTGCGGAGATCCTATCCACCTTTGGGGCAACTCCTTTGCCGCCTTACCTGAAGCGTAAAGTTGAAGAGAGTGACCGTCAACGATACCAAACAATTTATTCACAACACGAAGGCGCAGTAGCAGCCCCCACTGCTGGATTACATTTTACTGATCAGGTTTTCGCTTCGTTGCAAGCTAAAAATATAGCGACTGATTTTCTTACCCTTCATGTGAGTGCTGGCACTTTTCAACCGGTGAAAGTTAGCAATGCACTGGAACATCGGATGCACGTTGAACAAATAGTGATATCCAAAACTAACTTGGAAAATTTACTTGTAAGAAACCGTATGCTCATAGGCGTTGGTACTACGTCTCTCCGAACGTTAGAAAGTCTTTATTGGTATGGTGTAAAATTGCAACAGGACCCGGAGGCGAAATTCATTATTGTGCAAGAGGATCTAGTTCGTTATTCAACTTTAGAGGGCTTGAGCAAAGAAGATGCCTTCAAAAATGTACTTCTGAAAATGAACCGTGATGATTCCACCCTGCTGCAAGGAGAAACAGCTATCTATATTGTGCCCGGTTACTCTTTTAAAACCTGTGACGCCCTCATTACAAACTTTCATCAACCGGGATCTACGTTGATGCTTTTGGTCGCTGCATTTATTGGTGATGATTGGAAAAAATTATACCGTGAAGCGTTAGAAAATAATTATCGATTCTTAAGCTATGGAGATAGCTCTTTGCTTTTCAGAAAACGATGATTATTCTCAAACACCCGAACAGTTGGAAACTCAAAGGTGCATCGAATCCATTGCTACTTTTCCGAATGATCTGCAGATTATAATAACATCATAGGTCAGCCTCAAAAATTATTTAAGCTCCACGACCCTCACCTCCACACGTCTTCCCTCTTCTTTCGAAGCTTTCTGATCTTTGGTAGCACCGTACCCTTTGGCCACAATTCTTCTCCGCACAATACCTTGGCGGTTAAAATAATCTAAAACGGTAATGGCTCGCTTGTTGGATAGTTCACGGTTGGCTTCTTCTGTGCCCTCGGAGGAAGCAAAGCCGGAAATCTCCACGCCTAATTCAGGGATTTCTTTTAGCGTCTTTAATACATTGTCTAACTCAATATTGTATTGAGCTTTCAAATCGTTTTTACCTTGATCAAAAAATACTTTCACAAATTTGGAAAGAGCATTTTTATCGAAAGAAGATATTTTCTCCACCGTCTTATTATTCTTTAACTCTTCGGTAATATTAATGGTGGGCAAAGAAAAAACTGTTTTTCCTTCCACTTTCTTTTGTTCGAACTTGCTCTCGTCACTTTCATCAAAATAATAGGTGCGTGTTACCACATCTATTTTAGAATTCTCCTTTTCGTTAAAGTTCACTCCGTCAATCGGGTCGGTGTGTTCTATCAGACTCGTCAGGTATTCAATTCCTTCCTTGTCGGAAGAAGCCATTAAATCGAGCATCATATCATACACATCCACTTTATCGGTTTGTACTAATTTAGCTTCGTTTGCTTTGCGAATTTCGGCTTTGACCTCTCCATCGGTATCATAAAAAGCATTCTTTACTTGCACTTCCTGGCCCACCACCACGTCAAATTGCTTTATGGTTTTCAAACTCACCTGTTGGTAGAGCTCATAGAAATAAGTCTGATTCGGGATATTCACATTCAACGTATAGGGTAAAAACCCTTCCGATTCGATGATGATATCATAATTTTTAGAAGGCGGTAAAATAATCAAGTACTCACCTGTTTTAGGATCAGGACTGTATACGAATTCCAATTCCTTCTTCGTCTCGACATCTAACACATACATTTTAGTTGTCATAGGTTTGCCTGTCTCACTATTGATAACACGTCCTTTGATCATTGTTAACGGAATGGTCATCGCATTCTCAGGCATATCTAAATAGTAGATGTCTTGCGCGCCTTGTCCGCCTTTTCTATCCGAAGAAAAATAAGCACGTTTCCCATCCGCTAAGAGTGTAAAGTAGTTATCGTTGGAAGTCGTATTAACCGGGTAGCCCATATTCTCAGGCTTCGTCCACTTATTATTGATGAAGGTAGATTTGAAAATATCCCGTCCGCCCATTGTTGCGTGACCATCAGAAGTAAAAAACAAGGTCTTTTGATCGGGATGAATAAATGGAGCATCTTCATCATCCTTGGTATTAATCTCCGGACCCAGATTGATAGGATTACTCCATTTGCCATCTTTTTTCATTTCGATCTTCCAAATATCCAGGCCGCCTTTTCCACCTTGTCGGTCACTGGCAAAATAAATGACTTTGCCATCTGGAGTTAGGCTAGAGGTAGTTTCTAATCTTTCCGAATTAATTGTTGGAGATAAAATGGAAGTCTTTGACCAGGTATCTCCTGCTTTTGAAACTTGAAACAGATTTCCAGGATCCGTTGCCCCTCCCATAAACACTATCATTTTTTGCCCGTCTACTGACATCCCTGCTGTGCCTACATTATATTCCGATGAGATCGGCACTAGTTTAGGCTCACTCCAATTACCAGCGTTATTGTAAGCCACATAGATCTCTTCAATGAATTTATCCCCTGATCGTGTTCTTCCTTTATTCGGGCGTAAGGCCGTGAATGCTAACACACTTTCATCTGCTGAAACAACCGGATTATATTCGGTGTAAGTGGTATTCACCGAACCGGGAAAGCTATGTACCGTGAAATTTCGCGGAACCGACATCAGCGCGATCGCATTCTGGCACATTCCAATTCCTCGGTCGGCTTGCGCTACTAATTTTTTGTCCAGTTTTACCATATCGCGATAAGCGCTAAATGTTTCCATGGCTTTTTGCAACTGTTCATTCTTTAAATAAAGGGTCGCCAATTCATAATAAGCAAGCGGTGAAAAGTCCTTTTTGAGGCTCAATGTCTGCTCTAAAAATGCGATACCTTTAATCTGATTATCAATACCTTGAGAGGATTTATAGCAAATACCGGTCTGATAATAAACAAGAGGATCTTTTGAACCAGCTTGGATCGCCTCCAGGTATTTCGGCAAGGCATCAGTATAATTCTTTAATCCAAATAGTCGCTGTGCTTCTGACAAGCTCTTATTTGGCTGTGATGCAAGGGGAAAGCAAGTAATTAACGAGAAAGTGATAATCGATAGGATCCGGTTCATTTAACTTCTAATTTTAAAATCACGCAAGAGTAATAGATTAATTCCTTTTATGTCTTTCCAATTTAGCAATAACCTTACAATGAAATATTATTTCGATAAATAGCCCCATGTAAAACAATAAGAAAAACATAACTAACTAGCTATCAGCTCTAAATTAATATTCTAAGAATGTTCTATTTAATAGGAATTTTCGACAAATATCCTCAAATTTAAATCCTAAACGCCTAAAACCTATGATGAAGCGCTTCTGGGGAATGTTGGATGTTGAACCTGAAGAAGAAGGTCCGGTAAGTTTACTTCTGGCCATCAGCTTTTTTATGGGGCTGTTTATGGCTACGGTTGCGGTAGCATCTCAAACTTTGTTTCTAAACTTCTTTAGCGAAAAGGACGATTTGCCGGTAGCTATCTTGTATTCTGGGGTCTTTGGTATCATTACTACATTTCTTTATAACTTTCTTCAAGGACGTATTCCATTTCGCATTTTAGCAATTCTAAATCTGGTAGCAGTTATCATTCTTACTGCCTTTATTGAGTTTGGAGCTGCCTACGTTTCTGATACTAAACTTTTGTTTCGTTTCGGATTTATGCTTTTGTTGCCCTTTGCTTTTGTTACGCAGCTTGTTTTCTGGGGCGCCTTTGCCCGTATGTTTAACGTTCGAGTATCCAAACGCATTATAGGTAGTGTGGATATTGGTACGACCATAGCCTCCATCCTCGCCTTCTTTTCCGTACCCATTCTATTGGCATCCGGTATTAAAGTAGAATCCCTGTTTACGATCGGCCTTGGGAGTATCGTGATCTATCTGTTGCTCTTTTTGAGGCTCTCCAACAAATACCTCACACAAGATCGCTTATTCGTTAAATCCGAATCAGAAATAAAGAAACTTTCTCTCTTTCAATTTCTTCGAAATAAATACATCATCACACTATCGTTGTTCATTATTATTTCTACCGTTGCCTTGCGATTTATTGATTACTCTTTCTTCAATATTTCCACCGTCCAATTCAATAACGATTCGCTTCCTTATTTCCTCAGCTTCTTCGAGGCTACAGTAGTTATCTTTAGTTTTCTCTTTACCACTTTTGCGACTGACTATATCAATCAAAACTATGGGCTACGGGTTTCTTTAATTATCAATCCTTTGTTACTTATTTTATTTACTGCCTCCGCATTGGCGCTTGGGTTCTTCTTCGGATTCGATCCACTCGTTTCCGGCAGAGGAAATGTGATTTATTTCTTCATCGCGATTGCCATGGGTAAATTGTTTATCAACTCCCTGAAAGATGCGCTTGATAACCCTACTTTCAAATTCTATTACGTTCCCATTGATAAGGAAATAAAGATTGACGTTCAAACAAAAGTTGAAGGGGTTATCATGGCCTTGGCAAGTACTATTGCAGGGGGACTTATTGTATTAATCAACGAGGCTCATATTTTTAATTTGTTATGGGTGACTGCCTTTACCATCCCCTTGCTGATCATTTGGTATTTAGTAACCAATCGTATGTATGGAGGATATCGGGAGACACTACAAGCTTCCCTCGTGAAGAATAAGTCGGCAGTTGAAAAAGATGTAGTTCGAGAATACACGATGGACAGTGTGTTGGGAAAAGAAGTCCGAAGTTCCGCAGAGGAAAAAGTAATTTATGGACTTAAGTTAATGGAAAAACTGGAGCCCGCTTTGTTTGAATCATCCCTCATTCAATTAGCAGAAAGCAAACTGAAACGCGTGCGGAATTTTGCCATCGGTAAAATACAGGAGTTAGGCTTACAGGCACCCGAAAATAGCGAAATCAAAGGACTGGCATCACAAGCGGTGGGAGCCTCTGAAGACAGTGATTTGCTATCCATCTCAGTCGACAAGTTGATGAAATTGAGTAAGTCACCAAAGCAATCCGATCGAGCGCTCGCGGCCAAATTGCTACGCAAACTCACCAATCAAAAAACCATTTTTATCCTTCTTGAATTGTTGCGCGATGCGGATCCTAAAGTTCGCAATGAAGCGCTTCTTACTGCCCGAAAAGTAAAAAGACAAGAAACGTGGGGAGTACTCATCGAGTTGCTTTCATCACCCATGTATTCTCATCAGGCTTCCTCAGCATTAAAAGAAGCAGGTGAAGCTGTTCTCCCCTACTTAGACACCGCTTTTCATAAGTCTGGTCAGAATGAATTAGTAATGCTTAAAGTGATCCAAATTATGGGACACATTGGTGGCAAAGAAGGAATGGGTTTGCTCTGGAAAAAGATTGATTACCCGGATAAACGCATCGTTCGTCAAATACTTTATTCTCTTCGACTCATCAACTATCGGGCGAGTGGTCGCGAAGCATTAGATGTAAAAGAATTGCTGGATATTGAAATGAGCAAAACGCTTTGGAATCTGGCAGCTCTGGAAGAACTCACCGAAGAAGACTATTACGTACTCGTGAAAGAGGCACTCCGCGAAGAGATCCGGGAAAATTACGATCACATTACGCTTTTATTGTCACTGTTATACGAACCTGAATCTGTACAATTGGTACGCACCAATGTAGAAGTTGGTTCACCTGATAGCATCCAATATGCACTCGAGCTTCTTGATTTGTTCGTAGAGCAGGATTTGAAACCAAAATTAATCCCCTTGATGGATGACAGCTCGGTTCAAGATAAACTGGAAAAACTCCAGGTTTATTTTCCGAGAGAAAATTATAATCCGATTCAAACAATTAATTACATACTAAACAGAGATTTTAATTATAACAACCGTTGGACGAAGGTTTGTGCAACTCATGCTACAGCTTATATCCCGGATTTCAGAGTAAGCCGCGGACTCATCAGTCAAATGTTTAATCAGGATAAACTTTTGCAAGAGACAGCTGCCTGGGTAGTATTCAACAAAGACAAGGATGCCTACAAAATCGTAGCTGATCGCCTTCCTATCAAAGACAAGAAATTCTTGGATTCTTCCATTGAAAACAACCAATTGTTAGATGGATTAGATGATGGCTTCTTTTTAGGAATTGAAATGGTCATGCAAATTAAGAAGCTTCCAGTGTTCAGCATGATTAGTGGCCGAGTACTCAGCGACCTGGCGGATAAAATTATGCCGATCGCTCTAAACGCTCAGGATAAATTAATCATACAACCTGGTGAAAACCCGATCTTGATTCAAGCCTTTGGCGAGATCACTTTGAAGAACCAGTCGGAGGTAGTACAGGTGCTTAAACAAGGTGAGGTCTTTGGTGATTTATTTCAAGAAGGGCCTGTGCCTGTTGTTACAGAAGCCGAAGCCAAAGGGCGAGCTGTTATTTTCAAAATAAATCTCATCGACTTTTACTTTGTCATGGCCAGTCATCATGATCTGGCACAAGGCCTCATTCATAACATCACTGAAAAAAAAGAACTAGTTAACCAAACATTATAATCATGGCATTTGAAATTGATATCTTAGTTACCTACGCAGAAAAAGACAATGAAGTAGCTAAGAAAAGCGAACAGGGTTGGGTCACTCAATTCAAAAAATTTTTAGAGTTGATGCTATTACAAGTTTTGGGTACTAAACCCAACATCGTAATCAAGTCGGAGTTTGATACAGCAACCGCTCCTGCCTTAGACAATGCAGCTATCCTTGTTACCATCCTCACAAAAGAGTTTGCCCAATCAGGCCGATGTCTTGATCTGGTGGAGTCTTTTTACAAAGCTTCCTCCAAATCAAAAGTAAATCGGGTATTCAAGGTGATTAAATCACCGCTCACGCTACAGGATCAACCTCCTCGACTACGCGATTCTCTCGGTTATGAAATGTATCAATTGGATGATGAGACCGGAGCCATGAAAGAATATCTTGACTTCTTCAGCCTTGAAGCTGAAAAGCAATATTGGATGAAGATGGTTGACTTAGCTTATGATATTCACGAAACCCTGATCGTATTAAAAGAAGGTGACAACCGTACTGAAGTAAAAAACATTTACAAAAGGAAAACAATATATCTCGCAGAAAGCGGTCATGATTTAGCCATCCAACGTAACATCATCAAACGGGAATTAATCCGCCATGGCTATGTGGTGTACCCCAACCATACCCTACCCACGAAAGTAGATGAGTTAGAGCGATCCATCAAAACTGATTTGGAAGAGTGCAGTCTTTCTATTCACTTAATGGGAAACTCCTATGGAGAAATTCCGGAAGGTGGCGATCGATCCATTATGGATATGCAAAATAAATTGGCGGCAGAATGTTCATTTGCGAAACGACAAAATAAGCAAGAGTTCTCCCGACTCATTTGGATTTCACAAAACCTCCGCAATGCCAGCGACAAGCAAAAAGCATTCATTGATAACTTAAAGCGTGATACGGAAGCACAAGAAGGAGCTGAGATTTTACAGAACCCATTAGAGGACTTCAAAAATATCATGCGTGAAGAATTAATTGATTCGCTGGAAAGGAAAAGCGTTGACGAGACGGGAGGTAAATCCATTTACCTGGTACACGATCGAATTGACCATGCAGAGGTAGGCCCGATACAGGAAGCGATTGAAAAATCCGGGTTCAAAGTATTGTCCCCGGCCTTCGAAGGCGAACTCTTAGATGTGCGAAAACAACATATCGAAAACCTAAGAAACTTTGACGGAGCCATTATCTATAAAGGGAAAGTCAATGATCAATGGGTGCGTATGAAAGTGCTGGACTTATTGAAAGCACCGGGTTTTGGCCGCAAGAAACCCATTCAGGGAAAAGCGATTGTAGGTACAGGCAATCTGGATAGCTATAAAAATCAAAATCTTACACTGATCTCCAGCGACAATGTAAAATCGATTGAATCGCTTAAGAGTTTTTTAAATGATTTTGAAGGATAGAAGTTGAGACATAAAGAAGTAATTAGAATATATTAATTTAGTTAACACATTTAGATCATCACATTAATACCAATTATATGAGCCAGATCGTAGATGAAATGCCAGGCACTCCTTCCGCAGTAGGGACAGAAAATCCGTTCCCAGGACTGAGGCCGTTCAAGATTGAAGAAAGTCATCTTTTCTTTGGTCGGGAAGGACAAAGCGATGAAGTGTTGTTAAAACTTTCTAAGAATCGATTCGTAGGTGTTATCGGTCCTTCAGGAAGTGGTAAATCTTCGTTCATTTATTGTGGCGTAATGCCTATTTTGTACGGAGGTTTTCTTACCGATGCAAGCCCTAACTGGGAAGTCATTGTAACAAGACCAGGCTCTGGCCCCATTGATAACCTGGCCGAATCACTTTTAAAAACCGCGCGCGATTATAATTTAGCGGACACCGAAGACAAGAAAATAAAACGCACCATAGTTTCCACTTTGTTGCGCAGTAGTTCCCTTGGATTAGTAGAGGCCATTCAGCAATCCCGCAGGTCTGCAGATATTAACTACCTGGTATTAGTAGATCAATTTGAAGAACTCTTCCGCTTCAAAGACAGCACAGATCCTAATTCAGTCAATGAATCATTAGCGTTCATCAACTTATTAATGGAGGCCATCAACTATGAAGATGCACCCATTTATATTGCTATTACGATGCGTTCCGATTTTATCGGGGACTGTGCCCAATTCCCGGAACTTACTCGTAAGATCAACGATAGTCACTACCTGATTCCGCAAATGACCCGCGAACAAAAACGCAGGGCCATTGAAGGCCCTGTGGCTGTTGGGAATGCAAAGATTGCTCCTCGGTTGGTGCAACAATTATTGAATGATTTGGGTGATAATCCGGATCAACTGCCTATTCTTCAACATGCGCTCATGCGTACGTGGAGTTATTGGGGCAAATACAGGGACTTTGAAGAAGAACTCGTTGACTTAAAGCATTACGAAGCCATCGGCACGATGACAGAAGCTTTGTCGCAGCATGCGAATGAAGCCTTTGATGAACTCGATGAAGACCAGAAGCGAATTTGCGAAATCATGTTCAAGGCCATCACCGAAAAACGGGGTGAGAACTTTGGTATACGAAGACCTACCCGATTAAATGAAATTGCTTCCATTGCCGATGTTTCGGAAGCCGATGTAATTGAGGTGATTGAGAAATTCCGTGAGCCGGGTCGTTCACTCCTCACGCCTGCCCATGGAATTGCTCTCAGTGGTAGATCCATGGTAGATATATCGCACGAAAGTTTGATGCGTATATGGGTGCGGTTGAAAAACTGGGTAGAAGACGAGGCAGATGCCGTGCAAATGTATTTACGTCTCGCGGATGCGGCCGCTATGTACCAGGTAGGCAAAGCCGGCCTTTGGAGGCCACCCGATTTACAACTGGCACTAAACTGGCAGACTAAACATAAACCTACTCTTGTTTGGGGGCAGCGATACAATCCTGCTTTTGAACGGACCATCGTTTTCCTTGAATATTCTAAAAAGGAATTCGATACAGAGCAGCGGATTAAAGAATTAGAACAAAAAAGAAAGCTGCAACGCGCACGCGTGACGGCTATCATTTTAGGAACCTTTGCCGGTGTAGCCTTGCTGGCATTCATCTATGCATTTGTGCAAAGTGGAATTGCTAAAGAGCAGGAAAAATTAGCAAAAACGAATGAGAAAGCAGCCACTGCGAATGCTGCCTTAGCAAAAACTGCGGAAGGGATTGCCAAACAAAAGGCCAAAGAAGCTGATGAACAACGAAAACTGGCTGAGCAATCAGCGCTGGAAGCGAAGGCCGCTCAATTGGAAGCTGAGAAAAATTTGGAAAGAGCCAAGATCGCTGAGGTGGCTGCAACCAAGGCAAAGAACGAAGCATTGGTTGCTAAGAATGATGCCGTGAAGGAAAAAAATAATGCAGTAGCCAGTGAGAAAAGAGCGGTAGAGGCACGGAAAGATGCGGAAAAAAGAAGATATCTCTCCATTGCCAAAAGTATGGCGCTTAAATCGAAACAGCTGAGCGATATTGAACTTCAATCACTGTTAGCACAGCAGGCTTACAACTTCAATAAAAAGTTTGATGGCTATGCATTTGATGATGATATCTATAATGGTTTGTATTCCGCTTTAGATAAATTCAACGATCCACTCACACGAAGTTTGGCCGGCCACAACAAAGCGGCCAGAGCGATTGTTACCAGCGTAAAAAATAATTCAATTTATTCTGGAGGTAGCGATGGTAAAATATTCCGTTGGACACAACAAGGTGGCATCTGGCGAGGTGAATTGGTAAAAGAATTTTTAGAGCCACCTCCAGGTGTGAATCCGGAATACCAAATTTACTCGCTTGACATTAGTCCCGATGGTAATCAACTTGCTGTTGGTGGCTTGTATCCCAAAGACCGGGATGCCAATTATGCAATGATCATTGACATCAGTAATCCTGCTGCCGGAGTGAAAAAAATTCCGGGCTTTATATCGGATATTGAAAATGTAACCTTTACTCCCGATAGCAAAGGCTTCTTTGCACGCAGTAATTCGGGACGTAGTATTATGTTCTCTGATTTGACGTCTGCTAAAGAGGTAATTTCTTCCAAAGAGAAAATTACCTCTATCGATTTAAGTCCGGATGGAAATAAATTGGCTGGCGTAGGAGAAGATGGCAATCTGTATATATGGGATGTGAAGAGAAACTTTGCTGCTACCAAGTACAGTATCCTATCCGGCACACTGAATGATGTGTTAGCCATTTGCTTTACCCCTGCGGGCAACGAAGTAATTGTTGGAGATCAAAATGGCGAATTACGCATTATAACCTTAGGGCTTGCCATCCCAAGACGTGTACTTTCCGGACATACTTCGGCCATCGAACAAATCAAGTTCAGTCATTCCGGCAAGTTTATGGCAACAGCAAGTTATGATAAAACCATTCGGTTGTGGAACATGGAGCAGCTGAAAGAGCAACCTCAGGTATTGCTTAACAATGACTGGGTGTGGAGCATGGCCTTCTCTCCCGATGACGAGCAAATCATGGGCGGAATGCATAGCGTAACCACAGGCTTAAAAGATACCGATACAGATTTTACTATCCATGCGTTCCCGACCAAAATTCCTACGATGGCCGGTGAGCTCTGTGGAAAAGTCAAACGAAATTTAAGTCAGGAAGAATGGGATCTTTTTGTGGCTGATGACCTTCCCATTGAAGCAACGTGTACGAATTTACCATCTAACAAAAAATAAGGCATGAAGAGAATTTTATTGGCTGTCACTCTTATTGCATGTGTGATATCCGCGCGAGCGCAACAAAACTGTGCGCAAACATTGCGATTAGCTAATTCCTCCTATGATCAGGGTCGCTTACACGAACTTCCCGGATTATTAAAAGGGTGTTTGAATAGCAAAGGATTCAACAAAGCAGAGGAAGTGGCAGCCTATAAACTATTGACGCTTAGTTATATTTATTTAGAAGAGCCGGAGAAAGCAGATAGCAGTATGATCAGTCTGCTACGCTCCGACAACTTCTTTGAACCCAACCAAGATGTAGATCCTGCCGAATTTATTGGCTTGTATAATACCTTCCGTACCAAGCCTATGTTTACCGTTGGTCTTAAGTTAGGCGTTAACATCTCACAGCCTGCCCTATCAAGTAACTATTTTGTTGGCAATGGACCAAAAGCTGGAGAATATTCTACTAATATCTCCTTACAATTGGGTCTTGCTTTTGAAAAGACGCTATTTCAAAATTCAAAGAGCCAACTCTTAAAAAAATTTACGCTTGCTCCCGAGTTGTTGTACGTGACAAGGAATTATGGGTATACACACCCTTCCGTATTCTTGAACGATTCCATACCTACCAATTCTGAAGGAAATCAGTTGTTCGCTATAAAACAAAGTTGGCTTGACCTGAACGTTCTTTTGCAATATCAGCTTAAGCCAAAATCAAAATGGAATCCGTATGTAACCCTGGGACCAAGTATCAGTTATCTCTTGTCATCATCATTGCAGGGACCGCTAACCAGACCCTCCGGAAACACGTCTAGTGGACCGGATATCGTGCTCAATACTTCCTATAACCAAATATTACTTTCCGTGGTAGCTGGAGTAGGGGTAAAATATAGATTAGGCTCTATTTATATAACCGGTGAAGTGCGCTATCAATATGGACTCGGTAATGCGATTGATAAATCTAAGCGCACGAATTTAGAATTGACGATGGATTATGCTGGTAATTTACCCGACCATTCTGTAAATAACATTTCCATTATGGTGGGTGGATCTAAACCTATTTTCAAACCGAAGAAACTTCGAAAAAAATAGCTGTGCATGAATACCCCTTGCTCCTATTCGATCAACAACTTTATTCCAGGTCAGTTGGAAGAAAACTTGCCATTAGCTTGTTTGATTCTTTCCTCAATGATCCATCGTATGACCCAACAATCTGACGTTCAAAAAATAATTATCTCGCAATGAAAAGAGTATTCTTTGTTCTATTTGTACTGTGTGCCTGCTCTAAAGAAAGTTCGGTAGGTCCCGGCAACGCCTCCACTTTTGTGCGCTATTTTAATGGTGGAAGCAATGATGAGGCACAAGCGCTGATAGAAAACAAAGGCTTTGTGATGCTTGCTACCACCGAAGTTGTTTCCGGTGGATTGGCCGGTTCGCACTTCAAAATCAAATTGATAAAAACAGATAGCTATGGCAATCAGCTATGGCAAAAGCTATATCCTGAGTTCGGAAATGATAATGTAGGGGGTGCCGGCACGGCTAAAAAGAGCTATATCGGCAGAGGAATTGCCATTAACCCAACCGGTGGTTACGTTATTGTGGGTGAAGATATTCAGAATGGACGCTCCCAATTACTGATTCTTACAGTGGATGATAACGGTACGAAACTGATGGAAAAAACCATGACTTACCACACCGCGCAACGCAAAGGATTTGGTGTAGCCGCTAATGCTGCCGGCAATTTCATGGTGACCTCCTCCATCCCGGACACTACTGCTGCCGCAGGTGTCAACATGATGTTAGGCGAATATTCAAAAACAGATTTAAGTCCAAAATGGACACGGGCCTACGGAAGTGGAGAGACACTTAATTTGTCGAACAAATTATTTCTGGATGGAGACGGCACAGCCTATTGGGGAGGCTCGGTGAAAAAAGTAAATAATCCTGCCTTGGTACGTTTCGTTAAAACACCCCCGAACTCATTGACTACTGTATTTGACAATACGTATGGAAGTCTGGGTTTTAAATTAACAAGTAATGACCTCGTCCGCTATGGAAGTGGGTTTGCCCTCGTTGGCAAAAGTGATTTAAAAGTGGACGCCACTACCGGAGCGGAGACAAAAGGCGATTTTAATATTTTATACAAAAGAATTACGGATGCAGGCACTGAATTGACAGCTCCTGCCTTGCAAACTTTCCCTGTTAAAGATCAGGATGGAGGTGCAGAGGGCAACAGCCTTTGTGTAGCGCAAGATGGTGGCGTGGTTTTGTTAGGGAGTGCAAAATTGACGGGTGCCAGCGGCCGTGGAGAAACAGATTACATTCTTATAAAAATCGATGCCTTCGGCAATCCGCTATGGACACAAACCTACGGAAGTAAGTTCGAGGATGTAGGCAAAAGCATTATCACCACTGCTGACGGGGGCCATGTAATACTGGGCACCACCAACTTAGCCAATGTGAAAACATTAATGCTGATGAAGACTGATAAAAATGGAAAGATTGAATAATTTTTAGTGACGTATTTTTTTTAGCACTTTTTTTGAACTTTATAACACTACCCCTATGAAGAGAATTTTTACTCTTTTTAATTCATTGACTTTTTTTACACAATTAAGACAAGTCAGAAAATTAATTCTCTTACATGTACTCGTGCTCGGTGCCTGGGCTGCTCAAGCGCAGCAAGCAACGAACATTACGTTTCAGCCAGTTACTGCCACACCTACGTCTCTTTCTATTAATTGGGCAAACGGAGGAGTTGTAGGTCGTATTGTAGTTGTTAAAGACGCAACAGGCACATGGAAGCCTGTGAATGGAGCGAACATTACTACACTCAATGCCAACCCAAGTTTTACAGCAGTCACCAATGATCAAGATGCTGGCGCAGGCGTGGCAGCTGTAGTATTTGCTGGTACAGGTCCCGGACCTGTAACTGTTACCAACCTTGTTTCAGGCACAACTTATTTTGTACAGGTCTATGAATTTACAGTTTCCGCTGCAAATCCTACCTACAACTTAACGACCAATACAACTAATCCAAAAGGATTTTCTTTATATACTTCTAACAGTACATTTATAGTACCAATTGATGTTACTTCAGTACTTGTTCAAGCTTGGGGTGCCGGTGGTGGTGGTGGTATTGATTTCTCAACTGTAAATGGAGCTGCAGGTGGTGGTGGTGGTGCATATTCAAGTGGAACAGCTGCAGTTGTTTTTGGCGTTAATCCAAGCGTAACGGTTGGTGCTGGTGGTACTGGTGGTACTTCGGTTCCTGCAAACGGAACTGCCGGTGGCGCGTCAAGTTTTGGGGCCTCGGTTATAGCATTAGGGGGTAGTGTTGTAAACTCAGGGGCTACCGGGGCTGCTGGAGGCTCAGGGCCTGGAAGTACAGGAACAACCAAGTTTACAGGAGGTAGTGGGGGCAATGGAGGCATTTTGACTGGTGAAGGTGGTGGTGGTGGTGGTAGTTCTGCTTCGGCCGCTGGAGTTGGGGTAGTCGGAAATAACTTCGCAGCAGGAGTAGGTGGGACCGGAGGCAATGGACCGGATGGTGATGGTGGAAATGGTGGAAATGCGTCTGGCGCAACAGCGCAACCAGGAACTTATCCCGGTGGTGGTGGTGGTGGAAGAGGGGATGGAAATGGAGATTCTGCCAATGGCGCAAATGGCTTGGTCATCGTTTCATATAATGATAACACCGCGCCTACGGTAACTAGTATCACCAGATTAACTCCGGCTTCAGCAACTACCAATGCGACCACCCTTACATTTCGTGTCACCTTCAATGAGCCTGTTACCAATGTTGATATTACTGATTTTGTTTTAGGCTTAACAGGAACAGCTGCCGGTACACTTACAACCGGTACCGTTACCCCTTTCTCAACATCTGTCTATGACGTTCAAACATCTGCCGCCTCTGTTTCCGGAGGTGCTACTAATGGAACGATTGATCTCAACTTTACAGGTGGTCAAAATATTGTTGACCTATCTAACAATGCCTTTGGAGGTACGTCCACTGGCGATCAAATTTATACCGTTGATACGGTGGCTCCCACTATATTAACCTCTACGATTACACCCACTACAGGGTTCCGGAAAATCGGTGATGTAGTCACAATTACGTTAGCAGCCGGAGGAGCCGAGACCGGACTAACAGCGGGAGCCGGAACGTTGATCAACGGCCAAAGCGCTGTGTTTACAGAATCTCCGGTTGGAACTTATAATTATGCTTATACACTTGTATCTACTAATTCAAACTGGGCTTCAGGGGCTCTAATATTCAATGTTGAGCTTACAGATGGTGCTAATACACTTGCTGTTACTTCTATCGTAAATACTCTTGTTGGTGATGCGAATGCACCTACTAATCAAAATACTATTTTCGCAGCAAACCGCGCGGCCACTCCCGGTGGAACTTTGACCATACTAGCAGGCACCTCTACTGATTTTAATTTCCTTGCTCCTACGGGAACCACTAGTTTTGTAGCCAATGGAACAACAATCACTTCGGCAGCCGGAAATGCAACCTCCATTACTGCTCCAACTACGGAAGGTGATTATCAGCTTTTTGTAGTCGATCCTGCCGGTAACTATTCCGCAGCTTCTACAGCAACATTAAGTGTGTTTACACAAGCTTCCATAACGGTAACAGATTTTGTTGCTCCTGGTGCAACCACGCAATTGAATTTTGGCTGGTCTATCGGATCAGGTGGAAATCGCTTAGTGATTTTAAAAACAAGTGGAGCCACCGGTTATACCATTAATCCGGGTACTACCTATGCACCCAATCTTGCGTTTGGAAGTGGTATTGACTTAAATGGCGCAACTGCAGGAACTGTAAAATCTATTTATGACGGAACCACAAGTGCTTTGTCTACTGCTGTAACGGGATTAACCGCAGGTACTACTTACACGATCGAAATTTACGAATACAAAGGCACAAAAGTTTATTTAGCACCACCGGCTACCATCAACCGGTCTACTATTAACGGCACTAACCCAACCACGGCTTCCACGGCAATGGTATTTACCAGCATCGGAAGTGCTTCCATAACTGTTCAATTTACGCAAGGCGGGAATGGTGCTTCCAGCATGCTAGTAGCGCGCGCAGGTGCTGCG
This sequence comes from Cyclobacteriaceae bacterium, assembly GCA_031430395.1. GTDB lineage: Bacteria > Bacteroidota > Bacteroidia > Cytophagales > Cyclobacteriaceae > ELB16-189. The sequence goes on along the minus strand of JANPBK010000059.1, from coordinate 98 downwards.
GTTTCATTTACTCCTACGGATGGGGTCACGTATCCGGCTAACCTGCCTTACACATCAGGCACTGAAGTAGGGCCAGGTGGAGATGGAAATAAAGTAAT
>JANPBK010000058.1:0-43196 GCA_031430395.1 Cyclobacteriaceae bacterium | reverse complement strand
ATCGATAATGATTTTGGAAAGACGATAGGATTTGAATTAAAGGAGGGAAGATTTTTTTCGAAAGAAACGAATGATTCATTGTATGTGTTGGTAAATGAAACAGCCGTTAAAACGATGGGGTTGTCCGACCCTATTGGGCGGAAGTTGTCGAAAGTGGATCAGAATAATGACGGAACTTCTACAACTAAATTTTATACGATTCTTGGCGTAATAAAGGACTTTCACTTTCAATCCTTGCGAGATCAAATTACCCCGCTGGTAATGTATTGCAATGAGGCTTTCGGTCGCACCAATAATGGGTATGTGGCCATTCGCCTAAAGGCGGGTACATTTAAAGAAGCGATTGCCAAAATTGAGCTTAAGTGGAAAGAGTATGTGCCCAATCAGCCATTTAAGTATGAATTTTTAGACGATAATTTGAACCAAGGGTATGCAGAAGAACAACGTTCCGGGAAATTGTTTTCAGTCTTTTCTGGTTTGGCCATCATCATTGCCTGTGTCGGTCTCTTTGGTTTATCTGCGTATACGGCAAGTCTTCGAACCAAAGAAATAGGTATAAGAAAGGTGCTTGGGGCTTCTGTGGGGGGTGTTATTCTTTTGCTCTCAAAAGATTTCACCAAATTAGTTTTAATCGCTTTTCTATTGGCGGTACCAACGGCTTGGTGGATGATGGGGGAGTGGCTCAATGGTTTTGCTTATCGAATTGAATTAGGAGCGAGCTCTTTCTTGCTAGCAGGATTCATTGCTTTAATGATCGCCTGGCTAACGGTCAGCTATCAATCTATTAAAGCCGCAGTGGTTAACCCCGTGAAGTCTTTGAAGAGTGAATAGTAATTTGAGTTGTGAGTAATATCATTTACTCACAACTTATCTACTATCTGCTCAAATACAAGTTACGTTCATTGTAGATATTCAAGAAATAATCATCCATCAAATCGTCAATGAAATAAATCGCCTCACCCGTTGATTTCATTTCCGGACCAAGTTCTTTATTCACTTCAGGAAATTTGCTGAAAGAGAAAACAGGAACCTTAATAGCATATCCTTTTTTAGTGGGATTGAAATTAAAATCCTTTACTTTCTTTTCGCCTAACATCACTTTCGTAGCATAGTTTACATATGGCTCATCATAGGCTTTGCAAATAAAAGGGACGGTGCGTGAAGCGCGCGGGTTGGCTTCAATGATGTAGACCTTATCATTTTTAATGGCGAATTGAATATTGATCAATCCCACTGTTTTCAAAGCAATTGCAATTCGTTTTGTATAGGTTTCTATTTGCTTGATAACGAAGTCGCCCAAGTTGTAGGGTGGCAATACAGCGTAAGAGTCACCCGAATGAATACCAGCAGGCTCAATGTGCTGCATGATTCCAATGATGTATACATCTTCTCCATCACAAATGGCATCAGCTTCTGCTTCAATGGCGCCATCTAGAAAATGATCTAATAGTACTTTGTTTTCCGGAAGGTGTTTCCAGATATCAAGGATATGGTTTTCTAATTCTGTTTCGTTAATCACAATTTTCATACTCTGCCCGCCTAACACATAAGATGGACGAACTAATAAAGGAAAGCCGATCGTCTTGGAAACTTCTAACGCCTCATCGGCATCTGTTGCTACGCCAAAAGTTGGATAAGGAATATTCAGGTCTTTCAAAAGAGTAGAAAAACTTCCGCGATCTTCTGCCAAATCAAGCGCCTCATAAGAAGTACCCATAATTCTGACTCCATACTTGCTCAATTTTTCCGCCAACTTTAAAGCGGTCTGACCTCCTAATTGAACAATTACACCAACCGGTGTTTCATGTTGAATGATGTCCCAGAGGTGCTCCCAGAATACAGGTTCGAAATACAGTTTATCTGCAATGTCGAAATCAGTGGAGACTGTTTCCGGATTGCAATTAATCATGATGGCTTCGTAGCCACATTCTTTGGCGGCTAATATGCCATGAACGCAAGAATAATCAAACTCGATTCCCTGACCAATTCGATTGGGTCCAGAGCCAAGTACAATCACTTTCTTTTTATTGGAAGGGATTGATTCATTTTCAGTGTCGAAAGTGGAATAGAAGTAAGGAGTCTTCGCTTCAAATTCAGCCGCACAAGTATCCACTAATTTGAATACGCGGTTGATACCCATTTCCCTTCGCTTCAAATGAACTTCACTTTCTCGGCAATCCATCAAATGAGCCAACTGTCGATCTGCATATCCCTTCTCTTTGGCAGTTCTCATCAACGAGGATGGAATGGTATCTAACTTGAATTTTTCAATCTCCTCTTCAAGCTGTATCAATTCCCATATTTGCTCTAAAAACCACTTATCGATTTTTGTCAAATGTTGGATAGTCTTCATAGAAACCCCCAACTTCATGGCATCGTAAATATGGAACAGCCGATTCCAGCTGGGGTGTTCAAGACTGTATAGAATTTCAGCCTGCTTTGTCAGTTGTTTTCCATCAGCACCAAGGCCATTGCGTCTAATCTCTAAACTCTGACAGGCTTTTTGTAACGCTTCCTGAAAGTTTCTGCCAATGCCCATCACTTCACCAACAGATTTCATTTGCAGCCCAAGCTTGCGATCAGCCCCTTGAAATTTGTCAAAATTCCATCGAGGAATTTTCACGATCACATAATCTAACGCAGGTTCAAAATAGGCTGTGGTAGTACCTGTAATGGCATTTGATAATTCATCCAGGTTATAACCGATCGCAAGTTTAGCGGCAATCTTAGCTATTGGGTAGCCTGTTGCTTTTGACGCCAAAGCGGAGGAACGGGATACACGTGGGTTAATTTCAATCCCAATGATATCGTCATTTTCCGGATTTACAGAGAATTGCACATTGCAACCGCCTGCAAATTTTCCGATCGCATTCATCATCCGAATAGCGAGGTCACGCATGTGCTGGTAAACCGTGTCAGGCAAGGTCATGGCAGGTGCCACGGTAATGGAATCTCCGGTATGTATCCCCATTGGGTCAAAATTCTCAATAGAGCAAATGATGATTACGTTTCCCACTCCATCTCTCAAGAGTTCTAACTCATATTCCTTCCAGCCCATAATGCTTTGCTCTACCAACACTTCGTGTATGGGTGAAGCCTGCAATCCGCGGTTGAGTGCATGGTCAAAATCTTCAGCTTTTTGAACAAACCCACCACCCGTTCCACCCAGTGTGAACGATGGGCGAATCACTAATGGAAACCCGATTTCCTGAGCAATTTCTTTTCCCTTTAAAAAAGAGGTAGCGGTTGCGCCCCGACACACGCCTACGCCAATCTCAATCATCTTTAATCGGAATTTCTCGCGATCTTCAGTTGTTTCAATCGCGTTAATATCTACCCCAATGATTTTGACACCATAATGTTCCCAAATGCCAGCTTTATCACAATCAATACAGAGATTTAGAGCAGTTTGACCACCCATGGTTGGCAACACTGCATCCACATGATGTTCTTCCAAAATTTCGCGGATGTATTTTTTCTCAAGCGGTTTTAGATAGACATGGTCAGCAGTCACCTTGTCGGTCATGATGGTAGCCGGGTTGGAGTTTATTAGGATGACCTTAATACCTTCTTCTCGCAGCGATCTGGCTGCCTGAGAACCCGCATAATCAAATTCACAAGCTTGTCCTATTATAATTGGGCCACTTCCTATGATGAGGACTGAGCGAATACTGCGATCTCTTGGCATAGCGGGTTGGATAAATCGAGCAAAAATAAGAAGGGAATGAAACCATTCCTCTGATTTTGAAGATTATATTATTCTGATGAAAGGAAAATAAAAAAGGAGGCTGAGGCCTCCTTTTTTGGTTTTTTGGAAAACAGAACTTATTGCGTCTTGATGAATTTCTTAGTAATTACTGCCCCCCCCACTTCTACTTTAATTATATAGAACCCATTTGGAAGATCGCCCAAATAAAGCTCTTTCTCAACAGACTTTGAGAGAGGCTGCACGATGATACTTTGATGGATGGCTCCCTGAGCGTTTAAGAACTGAAGTTGAACCGGAGCGTCATCGAGGGTATTAAATTTTACAGTAATATTTGAGCCGTTAGTCGGATTTGGATAAACATTGAATGAATTTTCCAAAAGAGATTTTTCGATTCCAGTGATAGGGCCTTGTATGCTTAGGTTATCAATAGCCCATCCCCATCCGTTATTTGTTCCATTGGCTCGAAGCCTGAACCGAATGAGAATATTATCTCCTGCTTTAAATTTTCCGTTTTTGGTGATATCGAAGAATCTTAATTTAGAAAGTGAAGAAGTGCCATTGAGTTTTGCAGTAAAACTATTAGCCCAATCATTATGAAGATTGCTTGAGTATTTATCCAGAATGGCTTCCCATGTAGTGCCATTATCTTTCGATCCTTCGACTACAACATAGTCAGTATTAAGATTAAATTCAGTAATCACCACTTCATCAAATAGTATTATTGGATTTGTTGAACTAACAGTTATCGGTTTTTTAAGAGTGTATGAAAAATCGGATGCGCCAGTTATACCAAAACCATTGGGATAGGGGTGAGAAGTATTTAATAGTTGATCTGAAAAACCTGAGACGGATGATAGAGTGAAAAAATTACCAATAAAATCTGTATTTGAAGTATTGAAATCTGAAACGTATTGTGTGACAGGAGTTCCAATCGAAATAATGGGGACTTTAAAGTAGTCAGATGCAGGTATTATGATTTCATTATCATTGTTATCTGATGATCTAATTCGATATTGAAGCTCGTCACCTATTGTGAGAGCGGAGATGTTTAAATTCAGTGTATATTGACTTACCCCAGTTGATAATGTAAATGGGACTGATATTAATGATCCATTATTGATTTTATATTCTATGGAAAGTGTTTTTAAACCACTGCCATCAGTAGCCGAGACTGTAAGAGCCAAAGGAGTTGAGCTACCAACACTATAATTTAAATGATCGTGCAATACGACTGGAGGAGTTTCATCAATTTGAATTTTTAAATTATCGATGGCCCAGCCCCAACCCGCTGCACCAGCATCACAAAAAATACGAAAGCGAATAACTACTTCATCCCCAACTTGAAATTTATTGAGAATATTTAATATTCTACTCTTATATAAACCAGGATCACCTACTCCTTGTGAAATGTTGTTAATGATAGCGCTATTATATGTGGCCAACCAATTTGAATTATCGCGGGAGTCGTAACCATCTGCGATAGGGATCCACTTAAGGCCACCATCTTTAGAGCCTTCGACAACAACGTAATCAAAGAAATCAACAGTGCCGAACGCAGCCCCTGTCACACCCGGTTCAACTAATACGATTTCATCAAATTTAATAGTAGCATCCTGTGCTTTAACTTTAATTGGAATTCTTAATTGGTACACAAAATTTAAGCTGCCAGTTCCTGCTTCAGGATAGGGATGAACAGAATGGATGGCTCCATCGCTAAATCCAGCTGGTGTTATAATATTGAATTGAGGATCTCCAAAAAAATCGGTAGCCAACAAATTATCAAAGTTATTTTGATAATTGTCCTGAGTAGGGGCTAGACCAATTACGTTGACGGAATAGGTTGATGTAGATGATGGGCTAAATCCGACATTTTGCCCAACGGAGCTATCTTTTGCTCTGATTTTATAAGTAATAATATCCCCATCTTTGATATCTCCAAGGTTAAAATTTATGGTAGCCGTATAGCTTGAAGAGTTCGTGGCAATCAAGAAATTATTTGAGTATGAAATGTTGCCCACTTGAGACATAGGTATAGAAGGCTTAGCCACATTATTGATAGAGTAATCGACAAATACGTCTTGAATACCAATATTGTCAGAGATGACAGCTTCTATTTTTAAGTTCGAGCTTGAAGCAATAATAAAAGCCTTGGGTGTGTGAATGATTTTAGGCGCTTTAGTATCGGCACCCAAGCCTACCGTATATTTACCCTGAAGTTCTGTATTTTTAGGTCTTGCAAATTTTCCCGGATTCGTAAATTCTCTTCCAAGATTATCTATAGAGGAAATGTAATAGTAGAGTGTATCAGGATTACTGCTTGCGGGGATTGAAAATGAGAATTCATTCGCATTACCAGTGGCAACACCAGCTACTTCTGCTTCAGTACCACCACTTTGTTTAATGAATTTCATTTTTAATTTACTGACATCATAACCGTTATCGCTCTCCATCTTTATTTTAATGTTTCCGATTCCTAGCGATTCTAGATTTGCGGGCTTGTGTTCTATTTTTGTGCTCACCCATCCCATGTCACTAAAGATATTTAGAGTAATTGGACCCGGGTCGTGCATAACCTCTGTAAATCCAATTTGAGGAGTCATCAAAGAGTTCACATTTCCAGAAGCATAGGTACCTTCATTCAAATGCGCAATGCTGCTTCCACTACTCCAGGATCCTGGTGCAAAGAGGCGAGGTTTTTGTCCTGCATTTTCTGAGGTAGCCAATGGAGAATTGTAGAAGATATTATTGCTGATAAGCTCGGTATTTAATGCTGACGAGGGGGAATCAAATGATTGGAAGAGATTTTGTGCTGATGCGTTCTCAACCCCTAAGTCATAAATCATCGGTATGCCTGTGCCTTGTACTCCTACTGATCCTTGATTAGAACTTACATCATAAGAATCAACAAACCCTAAGCCATGCCCTATTTCATGCAAGACAACTGTAACTAAGTCAGTTTTTCCGCTTGGTGGTAATCCAGAAGTCCCATAGTACCATGACGCATCACTGCTAAAATTTGCGTAGATGTCTACAGAATCAGGGTGATTTAAATTTTGGCCAGCAATCTTTTCCGCCAGCGCGACAGGGTAATAGACATTAAGTTTTTGAGCATTTGGGTAGTTGGAATATGCATTCGCCCATATGGCCGATCCAAGAACATTGGCTCCAAGAGGTCGCCAATACGCCCGTATCCTTATTTTAACAGGAGATTGTATCAAAGAAGACCAGATATCTACTGCAAATTGAAAGGCTGCTTTAGCGTCCGTGCTAAAATCAACGTACTCCACTTCAAAGACTGTACTATTCGTTCTTGCACTCGGGTTATTTTGTGATTTAAGAAAGGCCTGTGGCGGTCCGAATGAAGTATGTTTGTCTTTAGGTTCGAGGTAGCAAACAATTGGTTTTTTCGGGGTGATGCTCATCATCTGCTGAGATTGAGCATGCCATGAGATTATTAGAATTGTTACCCCTAGAATGATTTTCTTATTCATAAACTAAATTTCAGTACTACATTTTTAAATTAATAGGATGTTCAATCAATCGAACAAATTTGTTATTACTTAACTGCCACCTCGCTCACTTTGTTCCAAACCCTCCAAACATTCTTATAACATATTTTTTCGATATCTTCCTCAGAATATCCCCGCTTTAGCAAAGCATAGATGAGATTGGGATATTGAGATACATCCTTTAATCCAGTCGGCAGACTATCCCCCACACCATCAAAGTCAGAGCCAATACCTACATGGTTAATACCGGTTAGCTTCACTACGTGATCGATGTGATTTGCGACAGTCTCCACATCCGCATAAAGCGAGGGATTTAGCTTCTTAAATTCTTCAATTATAGGTTTGGCCAAAGAATCACTCATTTTTAGCTTTTTATCGTCTAACAATGCTTGAAGTTTCTTACGATTCACATCATTAGCGGCCCTTACTGTCGAATCCAAAAAGGTAGACCCAAAATTGATTTGGATTACCCCATTATTCGCTCCCAATTTTTTTATCATATCATCACTCATATTGCGAATGAAACCGGGTGTAAAAGATCTACACGAAGAGTGAGAAGCTATGCAAGGCGCATTGGATAAACGCATCACTTGATAGAAAGTGCTATCTGAAACGTGTGAAATATCAATCATAATTCCTGTACTGTTCATCGCTGCCACCACTTGCTTTCCGAATGGGCTCAACCCGTTCCAGGTTCGGGTGGTATCGTAAGAAGAATCGCAAATCTGGTTATCTTTTCCATGGGTAAGTGTGATATAGCGAATGCCCCGATCGTAAAAATATTTAACATTTTTAAGATCGTCACCAATAGGTGCTCCGTTCTCCATACCCAGAGGCAAGGATATTTTACCTGCCTTAAAATTGGCCTCTACTTCAGCTGGTGTGTTTGCACGGGCAAATTTATCCGGGATTTGCTCAGCGATACCATTAATCATATTTATCAATGAATCGGCAAGAGCTTTTCCTTTATCCGGTTGAAGCTGATAGGAAGAAGGAATATAGATAGACATAAAGGGCGCATCTAACCCGCCTTTTTTAGCCCGCTCGAAATCAAAATCGCCTTCTGTCGTGGCAACAGGAATCCCCATGTATTCCCGTTCTAATCGGAAGTTTTTTACCTTCAGCCGAAAAGGTAAATCTACGTGACCGTCAGTAATAATAAATTTATGAGCCAATTCATCGGCATAGGCGCGCAATTGCTCATCATCCATTCGATCGACCGGCTTTTTTTCGGCACAACTGAAAGTGATTATTACTAGAATGAGAAAAAGAAAAACATTGACTTTCATAGATTGTAAGTTTGGGCCTTCAAGATAATTATTATTTGATGCCTAAAGAAGAAGAACATTTTCTAACTCGTGCGCATTGAGCGGTGCGAAATGGGCAAGATAAGCCTTAAGTATGGGTCACATATCAAGGTCTTGTTTATAAGGTTTTATCTTTTCATTTGTGAAGGGATGGGAAGAATTATGAACACTGGGCGGATCAAGATTTAATGGGCGAATAGGTAGAGGTGTCTCACACAGAGGAGGTCTTTGAAAAATTTGAGGTAATTGCTAAATATAAATAGAACAAGAAAGGTAGATGGTGAAGACATAGGGATTGGCTATCTATGCCAATATGAGTAAATTGGTTCCTAATCTCAATTTAAAATTTAAATCCAGGCGTATTCATGATTATTATAGCTGATAGTGGGGGCTCTAAGATAGACTGGCGCTTGTTAAAAACAGATCTTAGTATTGGACAGGCAAACAGTCAAGGGTTCAATCCTTATTATCAACCGATTGACCATCTTCAAAACATTATTCGTGAATCATTGCTTTCGCACATCTCAGAACCAGTTACTAAAATATTTTATTATGGTACAGGAGTCTCCTCTGAGAAAAACCAACGATCCATTCAATCAGCATTCGAGCATCACTTTAAGGACGCAAAAATTGAAATTGGCTGGGATTTACTTGCGGCAGCAAGAGCTTTGTGCGGGCAAGAACAAGGCATTGCATGTATTTTAGGAACAGGCTCCAATTCTTGTCATTATGATGGTCAACAGATTGTTGATAATGTTGCCAACTTAGGGTGGATATTGGCAGACGAAGGTTCAGGAACCAGCTTAGGCAAACAATTGGTCTTTGATTATTTTAGAAAGAATATGCCTGAAAAATTAGCCGCACAATTCCATGCGCGTTTTCCATGGACGCGTGAAGAGGTCTTGGAGAAAGTTTACCAGCAGGAAAAACCCAGTGCGTTCTTAGCTAGTTTTGCAAAATTTATTTTTCAGCATCTAAAAGAGCCGTATTGTTATAAATTAGTCTATAATAGTTTTGCTTCTTTTTATGAAAACAATGTCATGAAGTATGATAACTATAAAAATAGTAAAGTTCATTTTACCGGATCAATCGCTTTCTACTTTAGCGATGTGCTTAGGCAAGTTGCCAATGACAAAGGGGTGACGGTAAAAAATATATTAGAAGGTCCTATCGCAGGACTTACCCTTTATCATCAAAAAGATTTAAGCTGATGGATTCGTTTTTTTTACGGGGTAAACAGAAATAAATTGAGCATAACTGAGTCATCTTCCAATTACGATCATCTTGAAAAAATGACCTTAACTGAACTTCTGTTAAACATTAACCAAGAAGATAAAGTTGTGCCGCTAGCGGTTGAAAAGGTGATTAGCAAAATTGAGCAATTGGTGAGAGCGATCACGGCAAAGATGCAACAAGGCGGTCGTCTTTTTTATATCGGAGCTGGCACAAGTGGTCGATTAGGAATATTAGATGCTTCAGAAATTCCGCCAACCTTTGGAATGCCTCATGGAAAAGTTATTGGAATAATTGCAGGAGGAGATGTTGCAATTCGCAAAGCAGTTGAACATGCTGAGGACGATCCAATTCAAGCGTGGAAGGACCTGCAAGGATATTCCATTAATCAAAATGACGTAGTAATCGGGATTGCGGCTTCCGGCAGAACACCTTATGTAATTGGTGGCGTGAAGGAAGCAAAGTTGAATGGAATCGTGACGGGTTGTATTGTATGCAATGAAAATAGTGAGTTAGCTGTTCATGTTGATTATCCAATTGAGGTTGTTGTAGGTCCTGAATTTGTGACAGGCAGCACTCGGATGAAAGCGGGGACAGCCCAAAAATTGGTTTTGAATATGATATCAACATCTTTAATGATTCAACTAGGACGTGTGAAAGGCAACAAAATGGTGGATATGCAGATGTCTAATTACAAGCTAGTTGCTCGTGGTGCAAGAATGATTATGGAAGAACTTGGGGTCACAGAAAAAGAGGCACATGACCTATTAAAAAACTTTGGAAGTGTACGGCTTGCTATTGACAGCAAGAAATAAAGGATCTTACAATAAAGCTAATTGGGCACTACCCACTTCAGCATCAATTGGCACGAGATACATACGCTTTGTTTTAAATTCTTGGCAAACGGCACGGGTTCTTTTAGTAATGCCTTTTTTGAACCACTTTCCATGGAGACTAAAGATGCTTCCTTCCTTTAGGTGTGATACCAAAATTGACTTCATTACTTTTTCATCATAGGACCTAAATAGCGCAGTAAGTTCCGGGTCAGAAAAACTTGTCGCTTTGGGTTTGTACATGTGTTTCTTCAATCCTTTGAGTAAAGGCAACGGAAAGATAACGGAATCTAAAACTGGTAACATTAATTCCTGAAAGGTCTGTTGCCACTCTTTTCCATGAGCTACTACATGGTGACCATGTTGTTGATGCACTTTTAGATGAGCTACTTCATGAACATAGGTAGTCAGAAACAAATAGGGGTTTAAATCTTGATTTATACTTATTTGCTGAACTTTCCCTGGGCGGTAAGTAAAGTCTCCTACTTTTGAGCGTCTTGCCTTCTTCAGCTTAAAAATAAACTTGCTTTTATCCCAAAGCTCACAGCAGTAATCTACTGCTGCGGCTGGGACATGCTCTTCAAAGATTTTCCTGATTTTAGTAGAATCCATAAAAAAGAAAAAAGGCTTTATTGCTAAAGCCTTTCCGAGAAATCAGTCTTAAAAAGATTGATTTACTTTACTACAGCAGCAGCTGAATCTACTACTGCATTTACAGTAGAATCAACTGTAACTGCCGCAGCAGCTGCAATTGAATCGGCCATTGCCAATGAATCGGCCTTTGCTTTAGCCTCATCAACTTTTTTGCCACCACAAGCAACCATTGCTACAGCAAAGCTACAAACGATAACAGATGCGATAAATTTTTTCATAGTCTACAGGTTATTGAATTTTGCGCAAAGGTAGCAGAACCTATCAGATTTGAAGCTATGAGTAAGAAAATAATGTATTTTGATTAAAAATTAGTTCTAAAATGGGCCAACCTACCAATCATTAGGCTAAATCAATCGTTTGCTGGATTATTTCTTCCTAAAAAACAATCTAATAGGGACCCCCTCAAAGTCGAACTTTTCGCGTAACCGATTCTCCAGAAAACGCTGATATGACTCTTGAATATATTGTGGCAGGTTACAGAAGAAGGCAAAAGAAGGTGAACGTGCCGTTACCTGAGTAATATATTTTATCTGAATATGCTTGCCTTTAATGGCCGGTGGGGGGTAATGCACAATCTCCGGAAGCATAGCATCATTGAGCTCAGATGTTGGAATCCTTTTTGTTTTGTTTTTGTAAACTTCAACAGCCTTCTCTATGACTTGAAAAATTCGTTGCTTAGTCAATGTAGAGGCAAATATAATTGGGAGATAATCTATTGGAGCAAGCTTTTCTTTTATGTCTTGTTTAAACTTATCAGCTGTCTTTGTGTCTTTTTCTATCAGATCCCATTTGTTTATCATTACTACTATGCCTTTGCTTTGTTTCTGCGCCAGCACGATGATATTCACATCTTGTGACTCCAGCCCCCGTTCGGCATCAATCACCACAATACAAACATCGCTTTCTTCTAAAGCACGAAGGGAACGAAGTACTGAATAGAACTCAATATCTTCTGTCACTTTGCTTTTCTTACGAATGCCGGCAGTATCGATAAGGATAAAATCATTTCCAAACATCTTATAGCGTGAATGAATGGCATCACGCGTGGTACCAGCCTCATCGGTAACAATGCTTCGTTCATTTCCCAGCAGGACATTTAATAAGGATGATTTCCCTGAATTAGGACGACCAACGATGGCAATTTTTGGAATACCAGCATCGGGGTCTTCAATTCCTTCTGAAGGGAAAGTTTTAACTAATTCATCTAACAACTCACCTGATCCAGATCCATTTTCTGCGGAAATGGGATATACTTCTCCCAAATTGAGTTCATAAAACTCATTCGCCTCCATTGTCTTGGAGGGAGTATCCACTTTATTGACGGCAACAAATACCGGCTTGTTTGATTTGCGAATTACTTTCGCGAATTCTTGATCATAACCAGTGAGACCGTCTTTGCAGTCTACCATAAATATCACGGCCGAACATTCATCCAAAGCCAATTCTACTTGTTTTCGTATTTCAGATTCAAACTTATCTGCCGAACCGGTCACGTAGCCTCCTGTATCGATTACCGTAAAAAATTTATTTGTCCACTGTGCGTACCCATAATGTCGATCGCGGGTTACACCTGGCATATCGTCCATGATAGCTTGACGTTGTTCTACCAACCGATTAAAGAAAGTTGATTTTCCAACATTGGGCCTTCCTACTATTGCAATGATGTTCGCCATTTTTTTATTTATTACTTCTTATGGTTTATTCCAGATAACCGAAATGTTTCAATTTCAACGTTTCTTTTCTCCAGTTATCGGCAACCTTTACGTGGGTTTCTAAGAAAACCTTTTTACCGAAAAAAGCTTCTAGACTTGTTCGAGCCTCTGTGCCCACTTTTTTTAAAGAACTACCTCCTTTACCAATGAGGATTCCTTTTTGAGAATCACGTTCCACGTAAATCGTGGCTCGTATTTTTATGATCTTTTCATTCTCTTTGAATTCTTCGATGGACACAGCAGAACTGTAAGGAATTTCCTGATCATAATTAGTAAATATTTTTTCTCTGATCATTTCAGCTGAAAAAAAGCGCTCACTACGATCTGTCAATTCATCTTTTGGGTAGTAACCTGGATGTTCGGGTAAGTATTTTTTAATAGAGGGAAGGAGCTGACTCAAGTTATCGCCTTTTAAGGCCGAGACAGTAAGAATCTCCTCAACCTTTACTAATTCTTTCCAATAATCTATTTTATCTTTTACCTGTGAGCCAATTGCCAAATCGATTTTGTTAATGATAAGCAAGATGGGTGTTGTAATATTTTTGAAGGGAGCAAAAAGCTGCTCATCATATTTTTCCCCTAATTCTACTATCAGCAAAATCAAATCAGCATCTTCTAATGATACCTTTACATAGCCCATCATGGCTTGATGTAATTCATATTTTGGTTCCAAAAGTCCTGGAGTATCAGAGTAGACAATCTGAAAATCATCACCGTTTAATATGCCCATGATTCGGTGACGGGTTGTTTGTGCCTTGGAGGTAATGATGGATAGATTTTCACCAACTAACTTGTTCATCAGGCTGGACTTCCCCACGTTTGGTTTGCCAACAATGCTTACGAAACCTGATTTATGTGGTGTTATCATGAGGCTTAGAATAAAAAACCCCTGACCATTGAAGTCTGGGGTTTTAGTAGCGGGGACAGGACTCGAACCTGTGACCTTTGGGTTATGAGCCCAACGAGCTACCAACTGCTCCACCCCGCGATTTGGATTGCAAAAATAGAACCATTGAGTCTAATAAACAAATGAGCCGGCTAATCAACGATCTGTGCGATAAGCTGGGAAAGGTTTTCCCAATACTGGAATCAAATTAGTAATAGCTCCATCTTAGGCGAATTCAATAAAATTTAAATATATCCTAAAAAATTAAGTATAGTTCTCATTTTCTGATAGTTACGTTATTTTTTATACTGAAGTAGATGCGTGGAATGATCAAAAGAACTAGTTGGTATAGAGCTTGAATAGATGTCAGAAACTATATCAAATGAAACCATTCCTTGCAATATCTACTTCAATGCTCTTAGTCATCGTCATCATGTCAATGACTACAATTGGTGAAGCACAGGTAGATGTAACAACCCAAACCCACGAAAATTTATTTGTATTAAAAGCTTCTCGAAAATTTAAAGGGGCCGAAGTGGAAGTTCTTTCATCCTCAGGGTACTTAGTCAGTTCACAAAAGTTAACGAGGAGGAAACTGACAATTGATTTTAAAAATGTAAGAACGGGTAGTTACCGTATCAAAGTCAAAAAAGGTAATGTCCAGGAAGAATTTCAGTTTGTTAAAAAATAGCTGTGTATGAGAACTGTTAAGTCATCATTCTTAATTCTGGTGTATATTTTCTTATTCGCTAGGTAGCTGCTGTTTGGATTGTTGGATAGTGGCAACTACAAATAACCCAAGGAAAGTGAAAAGGCCATTGATAATTAAAATCTCAATGCCAATTTTATATCCGTTGAACCATTCAACAGAATTAGAGCTAAGGACATAAGAAAGTAAAGGAGAGAGCGTGCAAATAAAAGGTACGAAGACCCCCTTTACTTTTAATCGGGTAAAGACTCCGAATGAAAACAGCCCCAGTAAAGGGCCATACGTGTAACCTGCCACATTTAACACAGCATCAATTACTGATTTTTCATTGACCTCTTTAAAAATAACAATAATCAAGAGGAACAACGCAGAGAAGCCTAAGTGGACAATGAACTTTTGTTGTTGTTTTATTTTTTCGGTTTTGTTTTTGAATTGAAGAAAGTCTATGCAAAAGGAAGTAGTTAAGCCGGCTAAGGCTGAATCTGCACTTGCATACGAGGAGGCGGTAATACCTAGTAAAAATAATATGCCAACCATTGGCCCCAGTTCATTAAAGGCAAGCCTTGGATACAATTCATCGGAAAGAGCAGATAGAGGCAATCCTTTTTGTGTACTGTATATGTATAGCAAGGCACCCAGTGTAAGGAACAACAAATTCACCACAACGAGGGTAAGGCTATACCAGACCATATTTTTTTGGGCGTCTCCTAACGTTTTACAGGTCAGGTTTTTTTGCATGATTTCCTGATCAAGCCCTGTCATCGCAATCGCAATAAACGCACCTCCTAAAAATTGTTTTGGAAAAAATAAAGTAGAGTTGACATCATCAAAGTAAAAAATCCTTGCGTATCCATGGGACTGAATAGCAGCTACCATACTGCTTAAATTAAAGTCCAGCTTATCCGCAATTTGCCAAACCGTGACTACCACAGCTGTGATTAAAAAAAGTGTTTGAAAAGAATCTGTCCAGACGATCGTTTTTACCCCCCCTTTAAAGGTATAAACCCAGATTAATGCAATGGTGGTGGCGACTGTTGCAAAAAATGGAATTCCCCAGGCATCAAACAAGAAGAGCTGCAAAACGGTGGCCGCTAGAAAAAGTCGAAGAGAAGAACCAATTGTTCTAGAAACTAAAAAGAAAAACGCACCGGTTTTATATGACCAAATATCGAAACGTTGTTCCAGATAGGTATAAATAGAAATTACATTTAATCTGTAGTAAAGGGGCATTAAGATGCTAATGATCACCCAATAGCCTAACAAATACCCCAACACAACTTGAAAATAGGCGAATCCAAATTTGCCCACATTACCAGGGACGGAGACGAAAGTGACGCCAGACAATGAAGAGCCAATCATTCCGAAAGCCACCAGATACCAGGGTGACTGGCGATTTGCGGTGAAGAAGGTGTTGCTATCTGCACCTCGAGATGTAAAATAAGAGATGGTAATCAGGGCAAGGAAATAAACGACTAAAATGGAAAGAACGAGATATGGCGACATGCAACAAGTTTATTTGTTTGGCAAACTACATTAAGTTAATTAGACTTGAAACTGACCCGTTAATCATGCATTTAATAGCTTCAGCAAAACAGTTATACAATTTTGCCGCTTTTTTTTATTTTTGTACTTTACTAAGATGACAAAAGTGAATACGCAAGAAGAAGTGTTGACCGATTTATTGGAGGCAATAGAAATAACAGAAGTCAAGGATCTATTGGTCTACAACGATGATTTTAATACGTTCGAGCATGTCATTGACACACTAATCAAAGTGTGTAAACATTCAGCTGAGCAAGCAGAGCAATGCACTTGGTTAATTCATCATAAAGGTAAATGCAAAGTAAAGGAGGGTTCTTATGAAGAACTGAATCCTATGCGTGAAGCAATCTGCAATGCAGGCATTGACGCTAAAATCGTTTAACGTAGAGTTGGTCAGGGCGTTTTTTGCGTCTTGGCATGAGCAAGCATAAAATCAAGTGGACTACCCCTCAAAACTTATTGAAGATGCCGTGAATGAAGTGGCTAAATTGCCCGGCATTGGAAAGAAAACAGCCCTTCGGCTAGTTTTACATTTAATAAAGGAAAATGAAAACCGTACAACGGCACTTTCGGAGGCATTGACAAGACTTCGTGCAAACATTCGTTTTTGTAAAACTTGCCACAACATTTCTGACGAGGAAGTATGTAATATTTGTCGAAGCCATAAGCGTGATAAAAGCATACTTTGTGTGGTGGAAGACACACAAGATGTAATGGCCATCGAAAATACTGCTCAGTTTATGGGTGTGTATCATGTCTTAGGAGGTGTTATTTCTCCCATGAATGGAGTGGGGCCTTCCGATATAAAAATCGATACATTGATCAGCCGCCTGACGAATGGAAATAACGAGGTAAAGGAAATTATTTTAGCATTGAGCCCAACGATGGAAGGTGATACAACCAATTTCTATATCAACCGAAAGCTAGCTCCCTTTCCCGTCAAAATAACATCGATTGCCCGTGGTATCCCAATGGGTGGAGACTTAGAGTATGCGGATGAAATTACGTTAGGCAGAAGCATCCTAGGCAGGACATTATTTAACTGATCTTTTTGATCAACTGCTAAACATTCTAACGGACCTGATTCATTCAATATTTATCCTTGTCTTCACATAGATAAATCTCTTTCTTTGTGGCCATAATCTAATTTATGCACCACCTCTCCAACCGTATCAACGCCATAGAAGAATCCGCTACCCTGGCCATGGCCGCCAAAGCCCGTGAATATAAAAACAGGGGCATAGATGTCATCAATCTTAGCTTGGGGGAACCCGACTTTAAAACTCCTCAACACATTTGTGATGCAGCTAAAACGGCTATTGATGATGGGAAATACTTCTCTTATCCTCCGGTGGCCGGATATCAGGATTTACGTGAAGCGATAGCTGCGAAATACCAAAAAGAAAACAAGGTTCCGTATAAAGCAGAAAACATCGTGGTGTCAAATGGTGCTAAACAATCCATCGCCAACGTGATGTTAGCATTGCTTAATCCGGGTGATGAGGTAATTGTGTTCGCACCGTATTGGGTGAGTTATGATGCATTGGTTCGTTTAACTGAAGCTACACCGGTTATTATCAGCGGCACCTTAGAAAATGATTTTAAAGTGACGGCACAACAAGTAGAACAAGCGATCACAAAAAAGACAAAGGCAATTATTTTCTCTTCTCCATGTAATCCAACGGGATCTGTCTTTTCAAAGAAAGAATTAGAATCCATTGCGGCCGTGGTGCTCAGTCATGAGAATCTATTGATTATTGCTGACGAGATTTACGAGCACATTAATTTTACAGGTGATCAAACGAGTATGGCTTCCCTTCCGGGGATGTTTGATCGTACGATAACAGTAAATGGTTTTGCAAAAGGTTTTGCCATGACAGGCTGGCGAGTAGGGTACATTGCTGCACCTAAATGGATTGCAGATGGAAGCAATAAAGTGCAAGGGCAAATTACTTCAGCTAATTGTTCTATCTCACAACGCGGAGCGTTAGCCGCCATCACGGGTGACTTAGCGCCAACGAATAAAATGGTAACGGAATATCATAAACGCAGAGATATTGTTTATAAACTTTTAAAAGAAATTCCGGGTGTAAAGGCAAACTATCCTCAGGGTGCCTTTTATTTCTTTCCTGACGTGAGCTTCTACTTTGGAAAGAAAGATGGTGATACGGTAATAAAAAACGCAGATGATTTTTGCTTTTTTATGTTAGATAAAGGGCATGTTTCTCTGGTGCCGGGTGGTGCGTTTGGTGATGAAAAGTGTGTTCGTCTTTCATATGCTGCATCAGAGAAGGACTTAGTGGAGTCGATGAGCAGAATGAAACGGGCGCTAGCGACCTTATCGTAAAGCTGACTGGGAAAAGCCAATTGGTTAAGGCATAATTGAAATAGTGTTTCCGATTTAATGTTTCAATTTTTAGCTTTTAGTAATAGCATATTTCTTTTGGAGTCCCAAAAAAAATACCTAAAGAAGGGGGTTGTTATCAAATGAGAACGGCTTGTAAATTTAGAGGTGACGACCATTGCAATCGATGAACGAGAAATTCTGGTGGATGAAGAAGCAGATGGAATTTTTCAACTGAAGTATGTCAAGAATGAGGTAATGGATAATTTTCAGTTAAAGGCGAAGCGAATAGTGTAATTAGAATTGAAAGCTATAAAAGGCATTTTCCACGATGAGGATTGGGTTTGACGCAAAGCGACTCTACAATAATTTTACTGGTCTTGGCAACTATAGCCGTTTTGTGGTGGAAGCGCTAAGTAAAATGTATCCTGAAAATGAATACATGTTATTCACGCCACGTGTCAAATTAAATTCTGACACACAATTTTTTCAAACAGCAACCAACGTATCCACCACCACTCCACCGCATTACATCTCGAAACTGAAATTAGGTAGCTTCTGGAGAAGCTTTTTAATAGGACCAACTTTACGTAAAGAGAATATTTCTGTTTATCATGGATTGAGTCATGAGTTACCGTTTAACATACCCAAAACTATTCGCAAAATTGTTACCATCCATGATTTGATTTTTCTTAGATATCCTCAATTTTATAATAGTTGGGATGTAGCAATCTATAAATCAAAGGTGCTATACGCATGTAAAACGGCCGACAAAATTATTGCCATTAGTATTCAAACGCGTGACGATTTAATTCAACTTTTATCCGTAGATGAATCGAAGATTGAGGTGGTATACCAAGGCTGTCATCCTAATTTTAAATTAGTATACTCACAAGAAGCGATCAATGCGATCCGTGAAAAATACAATCTTCCCCAGCGATACCTGTTGAACGTTGGTACGATTGAAGAGCGCAAAAATTTAATGTTGCTGGTTAAAGCCATGGCATTACTTCCGAAAGAATCGCGAATACCATTAGTGGTCATTGGTAAAATGACGGATTACTATTTCGTAGTCACCAAAGAAGCCCGAAAGCTGGGTGTACTAGATGATATTAAGTTTCTACAGAATGTTCCGTTTAATGATTTTCCCAACATTTATCAAGGTGCCCAAGTCTTTATTTATCCTTCTTTGTTCGAGGGCTTTGGCATTCCATTAATAGAAGCCATTGAATCAAATGTGCCGGTCATTACATCTACAGGTTCATGCTTTCGCGAGGCTGCCGGACCGGACTCTATTTATGTTGATCCGACCGATGAGCATGAACTGGCATCTCAGATCTTAAACGTATTAGTTAATCATCAATTAAGAGAAAAAATGATAGCGTCCTCAAAATTATTTATAGAACAATTTAATCCGGAAATAATAGCCCGGAAATTGAATCGACTTTATCAAATGTAGAAACAGCTTATGGCGGGTCCCCTAGTCGTTAGATTGATTTTAAATGAAAAACTGACAATGGCTTCGCTAAGTTGTTCATTAGTACAATCCTAAGAAAGAGCAATTGTATGAAAGTTGAAGACTAATTTGGCCGATTCCGAATGGTAGAATGAAGCTTCTTAGAGTGGCTGCAAGAAAAACTAGATTTAAAAAAGGTTAAAATAAAAAGGCCTTTCATTTCTGAAAGGCTTTTATGGGTGAATGACGGGGCTCGAACCCGCGACCTCCAGAATCACAATCTAGCATTCTAACCAACTGAACTACATCCACCGTTTGAGAGCTGCAAATGTAGGGACGCAATTCCAAAGCACAAAGTGATGTAGTATTTCAAATTTTATTAAACTCCATTTTCTTTCGTTTAAAAGGAGGTTGAGCAATTGTTATTTATCTAAAATGGTAAACTCTACCCTACGATTTTTAGATTTTCCCTCTTTTGTTGCATTGGACGCAACAGGCTTATTGAAGCCATATCCCTTTGCTAAAATTCGCTCTTTAGGGATGCCACCTTTTCCAATAATATAGGTGGCTACCGACTGGGCTCTGTTTTGTGATAAATTTAAGTTACCGGTAGCATTGCCAACATTATCTGTATGGCCGGCAATTTCAACTTTGATTTCAGGATTATTAGTTAAAAATTCCCACACTCGATCTAACTCAACAAAAGATTCTTTTTTTAAAGTTGCTTTTGCCGGATCAAAGAAAATATTATTCAACCGAATTGACTGCCCAACTTCTATTGGAACGATATATAGATCTTTATAAATCTTGAGTTCACCTCCATTGTGTCTGGCATCGATATTCTCATATAATGGAAAGTAGTTCGGTGCAGAAGCGCTAATGGTATATTGACTTCCAAAGGGTAATTTGAGTTCATAGGTTGATTGTAAGGTGTCAATAACTACCAGTACGGATTGGAAACCCTCTACATTTACTTTTGCAGCTTTAATTCCCAGCAACGGATTACCTGTTTTCTTATCTAATATTTTTCCGCTTATTAATGCCATCTTTTCTTCAGCTACATACAAATCCACCATCATTTCCTGATACTCTGAAATAAGACTTAGGTCTAGCGTTTTTGGCAACGACTCAAAGTCATCGCCCGTTAGCTTCATTTCTAAGGAAGATCCGTAGTTGATTTTAGTCTCATAGATTGCAGCATGTCTGTCAATCTTAACGGAGTCACCGGGCAGGTTATTGATAAGTACTTTCGCATTCGCTGAAAAGGGTATAGGAAGGCCGGTATTTTGAACCAATAATTTACCGAAGACTTTCACGTAGGGCAAAGGTTCCAGGTAAAGATCAACTTCACGTTTAGTAAATTCCTTCACGTCTAAAACATCAACTCGTTGAGGCTTCGTGGTGAAATTGGGCAATACCGCGCCTAATTGATATACTTTGTTTAGAGGAAGCTTAATTCGAAAAGTAGCTGAATCGGCATTTATTTTTAAAGAGTCAATGGACTTCCCGTCAGTGAGAATTAAATAATTCCGACCAACCATAGGCCTAAGATTTTTTTTGTTGTAGACCTTACCGGAAATGATCACAAATGGATTCTCTTCAAACAATTTTATTTTAAATATGTCGGCTTTCCCAAAAGAGTTTGTAGTGGAAGAAAAATAGGCGGCACTGCCTTTTTGATTTGTTCTAAAGTACGATTCCCACCCTACTGAATTGATCGTGTCACTCAAGAGAATAGGTGGCCCCCATTTATTCTTGCCTGTGCCTGTTTGGATAGATTTATAGATATTGTAATCGCCTTTTGTTTTTCTATCACTGGAGAAATAAATTGTTTTGTTATCTGAAGTTAAAAAGGGTGCCTCATTATTTTGGGAGGAACTAAACTCTTTTATCTCCAAAGGTTTGTTCCAATTTCCTTTATCATTTTTTTGTATTAGGAAGACAGCCGTTTTTTTTCCATTGTAACTTTTAGAGAGGCTAAGTAAAATACTTTGACCATCGTAGCTCATGGAGCCGCTGCTTTGTAGACCTGCGTTTTTCCTTGTTAGCTTACTTATTTTCAGCGCTAGTGGCCTACTCCATTCTTTACCATTGAGCGTAGCCATAGATAGCCCTCGCTTTTTCCAGATGTTACCTTTTTTATTAAATATACCGTTCAATAAAATAGTCTTTCCGTCTTCCGAAATACCAAGAACTGCATTGTAACGAGCAATATTTAAATTAGCGATTCTGCGCGCAACAGACCAAGTAGAGTCATTTAAGGCTTCTGAAAACCAAATATCTTCACTGTCCCCTAGGCCATAAGTGTTTTGTGGGTGATTGACTCGCACAAAAAATAATAGCTTGCCATTAGCAGAAAGAACCGGATTAATCTCATCGTATACCGAATTAATTGAGGCCCCCAAATTTGTTGGAAGGAATGAAGATTGGGCATTCAATAATTGAACGCTAAAAATCAATACCACCGATAGGGCATTGCTTATTTTCATCTTTTCGACTTTAATGCTTTTGGATACGGCTGCTTCTCTGGAGTTTTATCCCACCCAAAAACAAAGTTGATTCCGGTGCGGACATTCAGGTAGTGGGCATTATTGGCAACAGAATTTAAGTCTTTCTGAAGTATAGCAAATCCCAAGGTCAATAGATTGTCACTTACTATATAGATTTGGAAAGGGGGTAGGTTCAGGGATAGTCCTCCACCCAAATTATTAAATGAATTATTGCTGAGGGTATAGCTAAGAGAAGCACTGAGCCTTCGACCAAACTCTTTGTTAAAGGAAGTTGAAAACCCTGGTAAAAATCTGCCTCTAAATATTTCGGCAAAAAATAAAGCGCTGACGTGCACCGATTGCCTCAATCGATAGGTTCCGCTTAGGTAAATTTTTCCTGGAATTGAAGTTGTGTAGGAGCCAATGGCGCCTTCGGTGAATTTGAATTTTTTGCTAAGCGAGTCCGTTAATGAGTTGGTATAATTAGAATTCCCATTCAAGAGATCCTGAATATTTATTCCTGACCAGGTATAGGTTGCCTTGGCTGGGTCGTGTTGGTATCCATACGTATCATTCTTCCAAGTAATGCTGCCAATGTCAATCAAGCTAAGACCGATCATTAACTTATCATTGACCTGATACGTGCCACCTATATCGAAAGCTAATCCGTTATTGGAACTTCCGACATAATCCCTCCAATGGTTTTCAAGACTATAATTTGATTGATTAAAATTGTGGATGCCCGAGGTACGTAAATCAGCATCACCAGTGGCTGTTATTGCATAAGTGTCAGATAAAGACAGATTATAGATAGCATGTTCTGTTGTAGCATTTACTAGCCCTCTAAGAATTTTTAACTTTAGACCGACAGTTAGTTTCCTGTTGACGGTATAAGCAGCGCCTAATCCATATTCTAAGTATTCAGTTGCTTCTGCTTGCGGAGAAAAAGAAGCTTTGTTATTGATATATGCTTCTGTACCGTTCGCGAAAATCCCGGTAATCTCACGTGGCACAAGCAGTCGATTGTATCCTTTCGCTGTAGCATTCATGGTCATATACAAACGAGGATTTACTTTAAGACTTATGCGAAAGAAATCAACTTGCACATTCGTATTAATATAATTCTGATCACCCATGGCATTATACAATTTGCTTAAATCGGCAACAAGCAGGGTCCCTTGTTTGCTTATAAAATCATTATAAGTAAATCCATTATTCCCATACTGACCAAAAATGGACGAGCCAGGAAGGCCAACAGAAAATTTATAGGCAGGCTTAAAGGCCGGATTATAATAGGTTACTTGAGGTAGGCTTGTCATGAAAGGCATGGTTCCTTCTACTTGAGCCAAAGACTTCGTGGTAAGAGAAAACAAAATTGGCAATAAGACATAAAGGCCTAACCGAGAAATCATAAATCGTAATCAAGTTTTAATTTAGCCTTCAGACCAAAGTTCACATTCATTTTATAGGAAGATTTGAATTTAACATCAATTGGATTTCCCGAGTTATCTCTCGTAGTATTTAGTATGGCTTTAACAATCAATTTTTTTGCATCAAATAGTTTAGCTAGTTTTTCTTTGGGAATCGATATCTCTTGATTCAAAATGCCGGGAGATTGTAGTTCCCCCAAATTATTCACCGTGCTGGATTTGACAAGAGCTGTTTTTGGAGAAGCAAACAAGGAGTCAAATATGATGGTTTGCTCATTGGCTAGATAAAACTGAATAAAAGCCTCCAAGGGTAACTCATTACTTACTTTAGCAACTAACGTGGCACTCTCAATAGAAGAATTTTTTGAATTCGTTAAATCTACAGCAAAAGTGTCGGCAAGGACAAGCCCAGATCCATTTCCATATAATGGAATTTCAGCCTTAAAATTTATTCTAATCTTACTAGTATCAGCAGAAAAATTGTTACCACTAACAAGACCTTCATTAATTCGCGCAGTAATTTTGTAATAGAGTTGATCCGGAACAAAATTGATCATCGGTTTTGCATTCGTGATAACTACGTCCGTAATGGCGGATTGACCTAAAAGTAAAGGCGGATTGATGCTAACTGGACTGGCCGGGCTTAAGAGAACCGGTAGCTTTGATCCATTCGTTTTTCTAGCTTCTAGAGTAGTGAAGGTAATTTTTGTAGGTATACCGAAATCATTAGACACGCGGAAAGAAAGTTTAGGATCTGCGAACGAAACTTTTGCTTTTGTTAAGGCATTACCAAAAGCATTGAAGTCGATGGTTTCTGCAGGGATGTTTAGGGTTGTTTGATCTCCGAAAAAGCCTTTTATGTATTGAAAATCAATGGATGCAAAGTCGAGTTTTACGGTGGCAGAAGTAGCGGGAGCAATCGTTACATTGGCAGCATGTGGTTTTTCAATAACCGCAATTTCTAAAGGGAAGGTGTTGTTGGCTAACGTTGCGATGTAACCCGACAAAGGAAAGGTGACGCCCGTAGCACTCGCTATAATTCTCTGTTGGAAAGCCGTTCCATTTAATTTGAAATTGGGAAGTCTTACTTGAACTTCAAAAGTGCTGGAAGCGGGATTGGCCGGGCTAAAAGTAACGGTAACTTTCAATGATGTGGTTTTGAATTTGATTTCACTCAGTTTTTCAGGATTAAAAGCAAAATCATTATTGATGTTAAGAGTCGCATATTGAATTTCTGTTACTCTGGGCAACCGGGTGGCGGCTGGGATTGGTACGGAAGCTGTAAATGATTTACTTGGAAACACGAGTAGGTCGCGTATACCCTGAGACTTTAATGTCTGGTCGTAAAGAAGGTATACTAGGCCATCCGGATATATTTTAATATTGGCCTGATCCTGTTTGCTTAAAATATCCTGTATAACTAAGGAACCATTAGCCAAAGGGAGATCTAGATTCGGGGCGCCTTTGATTTTCTTAATTTCGTAATCGTTAGTATTAAAAAGATCACCACAGGAAGCGAAAATAAGAGTACTTATAACACTCACGCATGCGAACCCGATTATTTTTTCTCCTGCTCTCATTCAATAAAATAGTTTAGATTTTGATATGAAAATGGAATATTGCAGGGGTTAATGTCCTTTCGGGCAAAGTAGTAACTTAACTTTCTTCAATTTAGAAAATTCTTAGTAAAACATTATTGGAATAATTTTTTGATCCTGGATTTATAGCCAGCTGTCTCGTTAGAATATTTCGTAATCAATTACTATCTGAGAAAATGAAGTCTTTCTCCCATCTTGCCCTCGTTAAATTGCCCGTTTGAATAGGCATGGTGACCGGAAATCCATGTATCAGTAACTTTTGAATGAAAAGTCTGACCCTCAAAAGGCGACCATCCACATTTAGCCAATATGTTATCTTTTTGAATTGTCCACGGATTATTTTGATCAACCAAAACTAAATCAGCATAATACCCTTCTCGAATATAACCGCGTCTGTCGATTTGAAAAAGAATGGCCGGGTTGTGGCACATCTTCTCAACTATTTTTTCTAAGCTAATTTTTCCCTGTCGATGAAACTCCAGCATGGCTACGATACTATGCTGAACAAGCGGGCCTCCGGCAGGAGCATTGAAATATGTATTGTTTTTTTCTTCGATCGAATGAGGGGCATGATCTGTCGCGATAACATCAATGCGATTATCGATAACGGCTTTCAAAATTTCTTGTTGATCGTGTGCTGTTTTGATGGCTGGATTCCATTTGATGTTCATTCCCAATCGAGCATAGTCAGCATCATTAAACCAAAGATGATGAATACAGGCTTCGGCAGTAATTTTCTTTTTCGCGAGCGGTATAGAGTTATCAAAGTGAAAAGTCTCTTTTGCGGTTGAAATGTGGAGAATATGCAAGCGAGTGCCATGTTTCTTGGCCAGTCCAATGGCAAAAGACGATGATTTATAGCAGGCTTCTTCACTTCTGATAAGGGGGTGGTAGGCGATGGGACAATTATCTCCATACTTCTCTTTAAAGTCGGTCAGATTTTTTCGAATGGTAGGTTCATCTTCGCAGTGTGTTGCAATCAATGACGGGAACCGTGAAAAGACTGATTCTAGAACGTTAGGATCATCTACCAATAAATTTCCGGTTGAAGAGCCCATAAAAATTTTTAATCCGCAAACTTTTTGGAGATCCGTTTTCATCAATTCTTCTAAATTGTCATTAGAAGTGCCCATGAAAAAGGAATAGTTAGCCAAAGAATGTTGAGCTGCAATTTGATATTTGTCCGCCAGCAAAGCTTGTGTAAAAGCCGGAGGTGAAGTATTTGGCATTTCCATGAAACTAGTAACTCCACCGGCAACGGCTGCACGCGATTCTGTGTAAATAGTGCCTTTATGGGTAAGCCCAGGCTCCCGGAAATGTACTTGGTCATCAATGGCTCCTGGTAGTAACAATTTACCCTTAGCATCGATGACGCGTGCATGCTCGCCTGATAAGTTATTTCCAATCTTTTCAATAAAAGATCCCTTTATGAGTACATCGCCTTCGAAGACCTTGTCTTCGTTTGCTATTTTTGCGTTCGTTATGAGTGTAGTATTCATTACCTTGTAAAGATAGGGCACCGCTCACCTGATCTTTACTCAATCTCTCTAAAAATTTGCTATGAATTGGCTCGATTTTAAACTGAACAAACAACTACTTGATGCGGTAGTAGACGCGGGATTTGAGAATCCCACAGAAGTTCAGGAAAAGTGTATACCGCTTATATTAGGCGGACAACAAGTAATAGGCATTGCGCAGACCGGTACCGGTAAAACAGCCGCATACCTACTCCCTGTTTTGATGAAAGCGAAATTTGCGCAGGGAACCGATCCCAGGGTATTAATCCTAGTACCAACAAAAGAGCTGGTGGTCCAAGTTGCTGCTCAGGTTGCCGCTCTCTCGAAGTATACCGACTTGAGGACAGTACATCTTTACGGAGGAGTTGGACCTAAAACACAAATAGACAATGTCAAAGCCGGAGTTGACATAGTTGTTGCCACGCCTGGAAGATTTTTGGAATTGTATCAACGCAATGAACTTGCTCCCAAGCAAATTAAAACGTTGGTTTTGGATGAGGCAGATCGGATGCTCGATATGGGTTTCATGCCACAACTTCGAAGAATTTTTGAAGTGATTCCTTCTAAAAGACAAAACCTTTTATTTTCAGCAACTTTCCCTCAAAGGGTTGAACGGCTGTCACAAGAATTTTTAGAATTTCCAATACGCGTTGAGGTTACACCACCAGCAACAGTCCCTTCAAAAGTAGACCAAGAATTGTATTGGGTTCCGAACTCCCGAACGAAAATTAATTTTTTAGAATATGTCCTTCAGGACAAAGAAGCATTCAATCGTGTAATGGTGTTTGCCCGCACCAAAGATGCTGCGAATGATATTTTCAAATTCATAGAACGTAAAGGATATGGTCCAGCCAAAGTCGTTCATTCCAACAAAGGTCAAAATAGTCGAATCAATGCAGTGACTGAATTTAAAGAAGGCAAGCTTCGAGTACTGGTTTCTACCGATGTTGCTTCACGTGGAATAGATGTTACCAATGTGTCGCATGTAATTAATTTTGACGTGCCCATTGTGTATGAGGACTATGTGCATCGCATCGGCCGCACCGGCCGTGCTTTTCAAAGTGGGAAGGCCATCACTTTAGTAACTGATTCTGAAAAGTATCATATAGATAAAATCCAAAAAATAATCCGGGAGAAGATTCCGATAAAAAAACTTCCTGTTCAAGTTCTAATTGCTGAAACGCCTCGTGAGGAGTTGCAAGACATGGCGAGAGAAATTGATCGTCAAAAACGCTATGAAGACCCTGAGTTCAAGGGTGCGTTCCATGAGAAAAAAATAATTCGGTGAGCGGATAGTTGGTTGATTCAATGATTGATCATTGAATCAACCAATTCAATTTAGCCATTCATCGAAATCAGAAACTCTTCGTTATTGCGAGTTCCCTTCATTTTAGATTGTAAGAATTCCATGGCCTCAACCGGATTCATGTCAGCCATGAACTTGCGTAAGATCCATACTCTTTGAAGTTCTTCTTCTTTCATTAACAGGTCTTCACGTCTGGTTCCTGAAGCAGGCACATCGATCGCAGGATAAACTCTTCTGTTGGATAGCTTACGATCCAACACCAATTCCATATTACCTGTTCCTTTAAACTCTTCAAAAATAACCTCATCCATTTTAGAGCCGGTGTCAATCAATGCAGTAGCTATGATGGTCAGTGATCCGCCATTCTCAATTTTACGAGCGGCACCAAAAAAACGTTTTGGTTTATGCAGGGCATTGGCATCTACTCCACCGGAAAGAATTTTACCGGAAGAAGGAATAACGGTATTATAAGCTCTTGCTAAACGGGTCAAAGAGTCTAAAAGAATGACAACATCGTGTCCGCACTCTGTCATGCGTTTCGCTTTTTCCAATACGATGCTGGCTACTTTTACATGGCGCTCGGCCTGTTCATCAAAAGTAGAAGCGATCACCTCCGCCTTCACGCTACGTGCCATGTCCGTTACCTCCTCAGGGCGCTCATCGATGAGTAGCACAATCAGATATACCTCAGGATGATTTTCAGCTATAGCATTGGCAATATTTTTTAACAAAACAGTCTTACCTGTTTTAGGCTGTGCTACAATCATTCCACGTTGGCCTTTTCCGATTGGAGCAAAAAGATCCAGAATTCGGGTAGACATGTTATCATGCGTGGTACTCAACTTTAACTTTTGCTCAGGGAAGAGTGGCGTTAAGTATTCGAAAGCTACTCGGTCGCGAATTTCTTCCGTAGTTTTTCCATTTACGCTATCGACCTTCAATAAAGCAAAATATTTTTCGCCTTCTTTTGGTGGGCGGATTTGACCTCTTACCGTATCGCCTAATTTTAACCCAAACAATTTGATTTGAGAGGGAGACACATAAATATCATCAGGGCTAGCCAAATAGTTATAATCTGATGATCGAAGAAATCCGTAGCCATCTTGCATAATTTCCAGTACGCCTTCATTGGAAACTACCCCATCAAAATCTTTTACCAGGTTTTCACGTCTGGGCTGTTGCTGTTGATTAGGGTTTTGATTTGGGTTAGTAGGTCGTTCCTGACGAGCTTCTGGCTGTGTTGGAGTTTCAATATTTCCAGACGGTGCTTCAGTGGTTGCTTCCACAGGCTCTTCAAAACTTGTTACGCTTTGGTCTATCTCAAAATCCAATGATTTTAACATTTCTTCACTGCTAACCTCTTGATTACCTTGTTCAGGTTGTTCTTCAGTTTTGGCCGGAGCTACGTTTTCACGTTTTCGTGGACGCATCTTCCTTTCTATTTCCTGCTCAGGGGCATGTTTTTTAGGTGCCGGTTTTTCCGTAGAAATAGCTTGTTGATCTAAGATTTTATAGACCAATTCTTCTTTTGTTAATTTTTTGGCGTTTTTAACACCGAGGCCTTCGGCTAAATCTTTTAGCTCAGAAATGAGCTTGTCATTGAGTTCATCAATTGTGTGCATGTAGGATTAAATAGAAGGGTTAGAGAACAAAAATATTTTTTTAATGAAGAATGCTGGTAGACAGCAAGAGACAAAACATTATACCACTACTAAAGAAGAAAAAAAGTACCAGAATATTTATTGATTGATGGTCAGCGAGACCGCATTGACCCTGCAAGTATAAGGCAAAAATTGAATACAATCAAACTAGCACAAAAATTATTGGCTATTTTTGGGCTCTTAATCAATATATATGTTGCAATTGCATGTTTTAAGGGAAGAGACCGATCGCGTAATCAATGGTTTGGCTAAAAGAAATTTTAAAGATGCAGAAACAGTAGTTTTAAAAACGCTTGAATTAGATAAAGCCAAAAGAGGTGTTCTTACGGATATTCAGGAAAGAGAATCTCAATCTAATCTGGATTCAAAAAAAATAGGGGAGCTCATGAAGGCTGGAAAAGCTGAGGAAGCGACCACCTTACGTAATCAAGTCAACCAGGTAAAGCAGATTATTAAAGATAATCAGACTCGCCTTGAGCAAATAGATAAGGAGCTAACACAGCTTTTATATATCATCCCGAATGTGCCTGCTTCAAAAGTTCCTGCCGGAAAAAGTGCGGAAGATAATTTGTATGAGCCGCAGGTTGGACAAATCCCTCCACTGAGTGCGGATGCGCAACCACATTGGGAATTGATTAAAAAGTATGACATCATTGATTTTGAGCTAGGGGTAAAGATTGCAGGTGCAGGATTTCCCGTATATAAAGGAAAGGGAGCAAAACTTCAGCGGGCATTAATTAATTTCTTTTTAGGCGAGGCGGACAAAGCCGGGTACATTGAAATGCAACCGCCCATTGTTGTCAATGAAGCTTCCGGCTATGGAACTGGTCAACTTCCTGACAAGGAAGGCCAGATGTATTTTATTAATGAGGATGGTTTGTATTTAATCCCTACGGCCGAAGTTCCGATCACCAATCTATATCGAGATGTGATGTTGAGTGAAGATGAACTGCCAATAAAAAATGCAGGATATACCCCTTGCTTTCGAAGAGAAGCAGGAAGTTGGGGAGCTCACGTACGTGGATTGAACAGATTACATCAATTTGATAAAGTAGAGATCGTGCAGATCAGCAAGCCCGAAAATTCTTATGCCATCTTGGAGGAGATGAGTAAGCATGTTGCGGGGTTGCTTGAAAAACTGGAGTTACCATATCGAAGGCTTTTATTATGTGGAGGCGATATGGGGTTCAACTCTGCGATGACCTATGATTTTGAAGTTTTCTCGGCAGCGCAACAAAGGTGGTTAGAAGTCAGCTCAGTCAGTAATTTTGAAACTTTCCAAGCCAACCGATTAAAATTGCGCTACAAAAACAAAGAAGGCAAGGCGCAATTGCTTCACACACTTAATGGAAGTGCGTTGGCATTGCCTCGGATTGTTGCGGCCATTTTAGAAAACAACCAAACGAAAGAAGGAATTAGAATTCCGAAAGTGTTAGTGCCGTTTGCGGGATTTGAATGGATTAATTAGAATTAAAAAATTTATTTTTCTCTTTTCTTTTTTGTGTAAAAATATATTTTTGCACCTCGAAACGATGGATTGAAAATTCTTTCAACCCTCGCAACTTTAATCTATGGATATTAAAATTGAAAATCTTTCCAAACGATATGGCCCCCAGAGGGCTGTAGATAATATTTCGTTTGAGGTAAAGACCGGAGAAATTTTAGGCTTTCTGGGTCCCAATGGGGCGGGATAAAGCTTTTTTAAGATTGAAAAAAGAAATGATTACCTCGATCCAATTTTACTATCCTGCTGATAGTAGTTTTATATTAACTAAAAAAGAAAGGGGTTGGTGGATTGGTTCCGAGCAAGCAGACTCGCTGAAGGTCAACAACTATATTTCGCAACTAGAATTAAAAAACGCCACTACTTTTGCGGATAATTATTTACCTGGAAAGTCTGCGGAAGTGACTATCCAACTAAAGGGAAAGTCTGGATTGTTAGCTTCCGTGGAGGCTTGGAAGCGAACGAACGACTGGGCCTTAAAATCTTCCTGGCAGCCAACGATTTATTTTTCGTCTGATCAGACGGGCATAGTTAAAAGCCTTTTTGAATCGAAGAAGAATATGTTGAACCCAGATTAAGCATAATAATTTTCCAGTGCATCATTGACGAATGAAAATTAATGACTCATCAAGTATATAAAAAACCGAGTTGGTGATTTTCATTGTCAGGTCAGACGATAAATGTCTGACTCTGACCGCAAGCGTCACGAGGTTTAACCTTGACAATACTGACGGTACCGTCAGTATTCGTCAACCCGTTGGGCAAACTATGCATTCCTAATGCATAGTTTGGGTTGAAGAAATAATGACAATACTAGATCGGAGCTTTATTTTTATAAGATCCGACCTGTTATTGAAGGTTTACATTTTTATCGAATTAAAGCAATCCCCTTTGCGTTGACTTCTTACTAACGTCTATTAATAGTTTACCAAACATGGCAGCCAAAACGATAGCTGCAATTCGCGCGGTAGTTGCTATCAACTCGTGTTCTGTTTCTGCCCATCGGCTATAGATGCCAAATAAAGCCCACATTAGCACAACGAGGAATGCAGGTTCTTTAAATGTGAAGGCGATAAACAATCCCAATAAGGTGGCAATGACAATCAAGGTCACTGTCCAATATTCTTCGGATAGAAATCCCCCGTGCCAATTTAACGAGATCAGTAATGTCGAGATATTGGCAATGGTGGCTACGCAAATCCATGATAAATAGAAAAGAAATGGTAGTTTAATAGCGAACCATTCCGTCCGTGTCATTGCATTTTTTTGCAACAGCAGAAAGATCCGCGTAAGCGAATACAATAAAAGTAACATCACTACTACAGAGGCTGTAGTAAATAAATAATGCCATACAAAAATCCAGCTGGCATTGGCGAGGCAGGAAAGCAGAAACCATAGCGAGAGTTCCTTGAAATACGGTTTGTCTTTAATTACAAATTGTCCGACCACAAATGCGATAAGCAGCAGATAGATAATACTCCAAATGGAAAAAGTAAACCCGGCCGGAGTGAATAAGCTTGGATATAAATTGGAGATTTGACCGGTATTCATTCCATTAATAGGCAAGATATTGGCCAGGGCGTTAACTGTCAGCACGGCTGCCAATGCAACGATGTTTCCGATTAAAAGTGTGTTTTTTGATTTCATACTTGATATTTAGCAGTGGTAAGAAAGTAAATTGCCAGATAGCAACCAATTGTTAACTTGTGCTTTCAAAATTTAAAGACATGCATAAAATTTCTATTTTACTCATCGCAACCGGTTTACTAGCAGGTTGTTCTTCACCCAAAGAAAAAGTTGCTGTTAGTGGGTATCCAACAACAGAAAAAATAGATGCCATTGATACCTTGTTTGGTGTGGCTGTCAATGATCCATATCGTTGGTTGGAAAATGACACTGCCAAGTCAACAGGGGAGTGGGTGAAAGCTCAAAACGAAGTGACGTTTGGCTATCTAAAAAATATTTCATACCGCGATGCGATTCGCAAGCGATTGGATGAAGTACAAAACTATGAACGTCTTTCAGCTCCGCACCGCGAAGGAGACTACATTTATTATTCTAAAAACAGCGGCCTGCAAAATCATAACGTTCAATACCGCAAGAAAGCAGAAACTGGAACAGAAGAAGTTTTCTTGGACCCGAACACATTTTCGAAAGATGGAACTACTGCTTTAGCCGGATTAGTTTATAGTAAAGACGGATCCCTCGTGACACTGATGATTCAAGAGGGCGGATCGGACTGGCGGAAAGCGGTAACCATAAAAACATCTGATAAGTCAATTGTAGGCGACACCATTCGTGATATTAAGTTTGGTGGAGTGGCTTGGAAGGGAAATGAAGGATTCTATTATTCAAGATACGATAGCCCGAAAGGGAATCAGCTTTTTACTAAAGTAAATTTCAATAGATTGTGCTTTCATAAGTTGAATACGCCTCAGAAGTCTGACCAGGTTATTTTTGATGGAGGCACCATGAACCCACAACGTAGAGTGGGAGGTTACCTAACAGAAGATGAGCGCTACTTGATTGTCTCAGCCTCTGTAAGCACCACCGGAAACGAGTTGTATTTTCAGGACCTAGGTAACCCAAAATCGAAATTGATTCCTGTGATTACCAATTTTGACAACAACCATGGAGTAATTGATAATGATGGAACAAGGTTAATCATTCAGACTAATTTGAATGCTCCAAACGATCGCATCGTGGAGGTGAATGTAACAATGCCACAACCCGAGAACTGGAAAGATATTGTTGCGGAAACGGCCGAGCCAATCGATGGAATTGGTACCATTGGACATAAATTAATTGTTAGTTATTTGAAAGACGCGAAGAGTGTTGTCAAGCAATTTGATAATCATGGAAAAATAGAGCGTGAAATTGAACTGCCCGGTATTGGTACTGCAGGAGGATTTAATGGAAGAGCAGAAGATCTCGAGGTATATTATTCGTTTACTTCGTTCACCACGCCACAAACTATTTACAAGTATGAACCGGCCAGTGGAAAATCAACCCTCTATGCACAACCAAAAGTAGATTTTGACCCAAGCCTATACGAGACAAAGCAAGTGTTTTATACCAGTAAGGATGGTACTAAAATCCCAATGTTCATTGTCCATAAGAAGGGAATTGAATTGGATGGAAAAAACCCAACTTGGTTGTATGCGTATGGTGGATTTTCAATCAGTTTAACGCCTTCATTTAGTACTTCTCGAATTGTGTGGTTAGAAAATGGTGGCGTGTTTGCTCAGCCAAACCTGCGTGGAGGTGGTTTGTATGGAGAAAAATGGCATGATGCGGGTCGATTGATGAATAAGCAAAATGTATTTGATGATTTCATTGCCGCTGGGGAGTACCTGATCAAAGAAAAATACACATCCAGCAATCGACTCGCTCTGGTTGGAGGATCGAACGGTGGTTTACTGGTGGGTGCAACGATGACTCAGCGTCCCGATTTAGCTAAGGTGGCGTTGCCAGCTGTGGGTGTGATGGACATGCTCCGCTACCATAAGTTTACGGTCGGCAAGGCATGGGCATATGATTATGGTACAGCCGATGACTCTAAAGAAATGATGGAGTACTTGAAAAAATATTCTCCGGTACATGCATTGAAGCCGGGTACCAACTACCCAGCCACCTTAGTAACTACTGCCGATCACGATGATCGCGTAGTGCCTGCACACTCTTTTAAGTTTGCGGCAACTTTACAGGAAAACAATGTGGGAGATAATCCTCAACTGATCCGTGTTGACACGAAGTCAGGACACGGGTCATCCAATCTCTCAAAAGCATTGGATACTACGGCTGATCAGTTTGCTTTCACCTGGTACAATATGGGTGTAATTCCACCACTTGCGAAGAAGGATATGTAATATTGATTAGAAGCCATGTCAAAAATCAGTTGTCTGTCAGCCTGAGCCTGCCTGCCGGACAGGCAGGCTTGTCGAAGGCTATTTGCAACTCCAATAATCAGGTTTCGTCCCGATAGCTATCGGGATCAACCTGGCAACGGTATTATTTTTGAGATGGCTTCTAGCTACTTTTTAGCAATGAAGCCTTGAGCAATTGCTCAGGGCTTATTTGTTAGTGTGACTCGCAAGACTTTGTGATCGAACACAACCCCTACTAGTAAGTCGTCTTTGTATTGAACAGCGACACTCGACCCTGAAAGTTGCGCCCCTTCATTCAGATAAATTTCTTCAACGGTATAGTTCGTGCCACTTGCCGGAGTTAGTTTAAATACTTGAGATGGAGATTTATTGATTGAATCTTTAGCATGCCCAATGAACTTTAGCATTTTAGGGTGAGAGGCAATCCACAGATTGTCTTCGTCATCGACATGGATATTATCAAGACCCGATTGAAGATTCAATTTGTCGAGTAATTTCAATTCGCCCGTTTCTTTGTTTCTGCTAAACGTGAGCAGTTCTCTTCCAGTGGTATGTGTCACATACAATTTGCTTCCATCATTTGAAACATTTACTCCATTTCCATAGGTCAATCCTTCGTAGGCTTTGGTAAACTGAGCACCATCATAGTATAGAAGATAGGACCACGGTATTCGTAGGTAATCTTCCATCATGCGCATTTTTCCTTTTTTCGTACCGTGATCATTGGTAACGTAGAACTTGTCATTGTCTACACCCACTTCGTCATTGGGGCAACACATGGAAGGATCGGAGAATGATTTTTGATGGAATAGCGTGTCATTCTTGAATTGAAATAGCTCTACGTAGTTCTCGTCATTGCTGGGATGGTTTACTACAAACAAGTAGTCGGCAGCATCTTTCGAAAAAAACGAAATACCGTGTGGGCGAAATACTCCTTGGTAGGTGGTGGGCAATTTTCTGGGAGCAATGCCGGAATCAAGTGGTAATAGATAGATGCCTCCTTCTATGGATTTGCCTTTTAGTTGTTCCCAACGATCGGTGGATGAAATAAACAGCAATCCTTTTTGATAGTCGACATCCATGTCTTCTGTGCCGGGCATGGTGGTGTAAATGGTTTTGATGGTTCCCTCTAAGTGGGGCTTCAGTGTTTTGAAAACACCCGCGCTATATAATGTATTTAGGATGAATAGGGCAAGTATGATTA
Organism: Cyclobacteriaceae bacterium; assembly: GCA_031430395.1. Lineage (GTDB taxonomy): Bacteria > Bacteroidota > Bacteroidia > Cytophagales > Cyclobacteriaceae > ELB16-189. The sequence continues at coordinate 6,706 of JANPBK010000058.1, read as the reverse complement.
CAAACGCGCCAAGGAAAATGTACAACCGTTTTCTTTTCATAACAATGGAATTGGCTTTGGATTGAAGTTAGAGGCAGTCAAACATAGTTAGATATCTTAAAGATAACATTTAAGTTGTAAAACAAACTTAGGCAATCTTTAAGACCCAAAAGGTGTCAGACTGAGCTTGTCGAAGTCTCTCAAGATAATCTAATGCACGCCATCAAACCAGTCCTTGAACTCACTCACTTTTTCACGACTCACAATAATTTCTTTATCCCAGGCAGGCTGGGTAGAAATTTTTAAACGACTGTTCGAATACATCACCACGTCTTGTACGAAAGGGATATGCACGATATATGATCGATTCACCCGAAAGAAATTTTTTGGCTGCAATACTTCTTCTAATGCCTCTAACGTAAAATCAATGATGAATTTTCTAAGCTGGGTCGTCACCAGATAAACATCCCTTCCATCGGCAAAAAAGAAAAGCACCTGATCAACCGTAATCGATCGAATGTGGTCACCCACCTTTACCATAAAGCGTTCTTTGTAGGTTTTAGTGGTGCTGCTTTCGGCTAGTGATTTTATTTTCTCTTGTTTGGCTTCTGTAGTCGCCATCTGCTCACGCAAGTTTTCAAATTTATGAAGGCTGGCGCTGAGATCTGAGAACGTAACTGGTTTTAGCAGGTAATCAATGCTACTAACTTTAAAGGCATCTAATGCATATTCATTGTAGGCTGTTACAAAAATGACCGGCTTTTGAACCGTCACCTCCTTGAAGATGGAGAAACTCAGCCCATCTTTCAATTGAATATCCATAAAAATCAAATCGATGGAGGGTTGATTTTCTTTTAGCCACGCCACGGAATTCTCTACAGTGTCGCACACAGCCTTTACTTGAATAGCTGCACTGTATCGTTGTAGGTAACGCTCCAACTTTTCGGCCGCTGGGGTTTCATCTTCTACAATCAATATATTTAGCGATAAACTCATGCGCGTTCAGAGATAGAGTGATCTACGGTGATCATCGGAAATTTAATATAATTTTCTCGCCCCGCCTTCACTTGTACAAAAGGGCGATCACTATACACAGAATAAGAACGCTGCAAACGCTGAAAAGCTTCAAGGCTATCGGGATGAAGTTGCAGTTTATCGTTTAGCTCGTGGTGTAACACAAAATACTCATCGTCTTCCTGTGAAAGAGTGAGGGTTAGTGGCGCATCGGATGAGATAAGTGTATTTCGAAGCACGCTGTTAATGGCAGTGATTAACGCCCCCGGCATCAATTCAATCACCGTGGCATTTTGCATTTTGTTGCCCCATCGAACCGCATTTTTATGTTTTTGATTGGCCAATCGAATCAGGTGTTGAATGGCATGAATCTCTTCGGATAGTTTCACAAACTCTTTTTGTCTGTGGATCAATTGGTAGCGATACAATGCTGCCAGACTATCAATTAACTCTTCGGCTGTGTCCGTCTTTTTATGGATGCACAAAATCAATTCTTCAAGGCTATCGTACAATAGATCCGGATTAATATCCTGACGAAACGATAAAAATTCAGACTCGAGGCTCTCGCGCAATTTATGCTCTTGCTCGATTCGAAGGGTGTTTTCTAAATGTAGGTATTGATTGCCTACGTACAACGCATTATACAACAGGGCCGTGAGCACGAAAATAATTCCGAAGATCCACAACTCCCGTTGGCTGATATCAAATCCGATTACCCATTGGTAATACTGCGAGATGGCTAGCAACACCATTGATACGCTCACAACGGTAGTAGCTGCTAGTTGGATGGCGACAGGGTTTAAAGCATTTTTAGAAAACCGACTCAGCAAAACAATAGTCAACCGCATCGACTCGAATGAAATCAAGCTTAAGACAATGCTGACATAAACTTCCTGGTTGCTAGCCAGCGTTGCGATTTGAGCCACATTATTATTGATCAGTAAAATAATGAGATAAGCAAACACGCCAAACACGGGAGGTGCTAATAAGCGGAAGAAGGGATTATGAATGAAAATCTTCTTCATGCTTTCACTAATTTCGGTTTTTCCTTTTTCAACACGGGCAACAGCACCAGAAATTTGTCCTCATCCCGAACTATCACTTTCTCTGTTGTAAAAAAACGGTAACGATTGTGAATGTTCTCTAACCCAACCCGAAAACTGGTAATGGGCTCTGCGACTGTTGTCTTAGAATTGGAGACCAGTATGTGGGTATTGTCTTGCGCGCTGATGTAAACAAACAATGGATTCTCTTTGCTAATCTTATTGTGTTTCACGGCATTTTCTACAAGCAATTGCAATGTCATCGGGGGCACCGGGCTATCTAAAATATTCTGTGGGATATTGATATCGAGTCTTAAGTGATACTCATATCGCACTTGCATTAGAAAGTAATAAGCTTTTACAAATTCCAATTCTTCGCGTAATGAAACCAACTTTTGTTTTTGGTGTGATAGTACATAGCGAAACGTATCGGCCATTCTGCGAATAAATTCCTCAGCCACTCGTGTATCTTTAAAAAGCAGAGAGGAAACGGTATTGAGGCAATTGAAAAGATAATGCGGACTGATTTGGTTTTTCAGCGATTCAAACTGTAATTCTAGTTGCCAACGCTCCGATTTCAGTTGTTCGGCCTGGGTAACGGCATAGTGATAATAAGAATAAAACAGTCCGTAGAATATTTCATAGATGAATACAACCAGCATGAATACAATATTCAGCTTTAGTATCTCTTCGGCAGTAAGTCCAAATAGATAGATACCGGTTGCGCTGGTAATTACCAATACCATGATGATGTTGGTTACCAAGCCACTGATAAAGCGCAATAAAAAATTAGATTTCCAATCGATGATTCGATCGAAGAGTCGATCAACTTGAAATAGCAATATCCCTATGGCGTTGGTTAAAGCGATTAACAATAAATACTTCTTCCAAAGCAATCTGACGGAGGCTAACGAGCCATTTTCGCTGTAATAAATAAAGATGAAAAGCAACACTCCGAGTCCTGTACACCCGAGGGCAAGCAACCCGTACTTTCTCATGACAGGCGGAATGTTACTATTTGATAGGCGCATGACGACTTGAACCCAGATTATGCATTAGGAAAAAAATTAGGCCTTTTAAACTGACGAATCCCTCCATCCGTCAGGATTGTCAGGGTTTAACCTTGACAATGAAAATCACCAAATTAGTCTGTGCAAATTAGAGCTAAGTTATTGATTTTCATTCGTCAAATTATGCAATGCTGACGATACCGTCAGCATTGCATAATTACGGTTGAAGATATGTATTTTCGTCATCATTGGACTAACGGTAATCATTTTTTGATGAGATAGCGTAGAAGATTTTGGAAATCTGTTTGAGTTTGAAATTCAATGGATTACTCAATCGCCCGGATGATGCGGCCGTAGTACGTTTCAGAGTCAACTCGCTTGGCGGCTGCTCGGTAGGCGTCTTTCAACGATGCATCGTTGAGTGCTTTTATCTTGTACGCTGCATCGGTTAGCACTTCGGTGATATAATGATCCGAGCCAATCTTTGATGTGGCTTGCAATACCGATAAGATATTTTGCTTGCTCAAGTTTGGCCGCTCCAAAGCAGTTTGTAAGAACACAGACATATAATGATCGCTGCCATTGCCACTCACGGCTTCCATCAATTGTTGAAATGACTCGTCCGTTAAGGTTTGACGTTTCACTATTTCGTTCGCCACATTGGTGATGTAGTGATCCGATTCGATCGTTGAGATCATCGGAATTAAATTATTCAATGCCTCTGCCGAAAGATTCTTTTGTAATAAGTTCGTTAATACTTCCGCTTTATAGTGGTCACTCTCAATATCTTTGATCGATTCAATTGCTTTTTGATAAGAAGCTGCCGACAATCCACGCATCGCCAACGCCTTGTTGAGCACCAGACTGCGATAATGATCAGAGCCAATGGTTTTGGTGGTGTTGATCATCTCTCCGACAACGGCATCGGTTAAGTTGGTTTGTCTTAGCAAGGTGGTCAACACTTCTGTTTTGTAATGGTCGGAGTCCATGGTGCCGGTAGCCTGCATAATAATTCGAACACTTTCTAAGGAGACTTGTCCGCTGCTCAGTGCTTCTTTAATTACTTCTGTTTTATAATGATCCGAATCCATTCTGCGGGTAGCAGCAAATAATGCTTCGGTGGCTTCCTTGCTCTGCATGAATTTCGCCACGTTGTCTTTCAAAAATTCCGCCATGTAATGATCCGAATCGATCGTTCCGGAGATACCGTTGGCGATCATTCCATATTCTGTCACCGGCACATTTTGTTTCATGAGCAGCGAAGCGTAGTGCGCTTTGACATGATCGCTTTCTAAATTCTTGATTTCATTAACCACGGCAGTGGCGCCCCCTTGATTGTAAAAGCGAATCACTCGACTCTCAGCGCCAATGGTAGTGGTACGTACGAGCTCCAACATAATCTCCGAAAGCCACTTGCGCCCTTCCGGTTCAAAAGCCACTTTAGAACGGCCCTCGTAATATTCACGCTTCAGGCCGTTGCCTTCAGGCGTAATCACGATGGAGCGCCTGCTGCCAAAAACGGTTTTAGTGATTTCTAAATATCCATCGGCTGACATGCTTTTAATGTCTTTGTCATTGTCCGATATTTCAATCTTGCCGCGCATTTCCACGTTGAAACTGGATACCCCGTTGGAATGGCGAAAGGTAGTTTTGCGATCGGTGCGGTTGGAAGAGTACACCTCATCTTGCCCCCACGATATCATGTTTACAAAAAGGGTGATGATAAAAATTGAAATCGTTTTCATAGTCTACTTGTTTTGAGTGCTTAACGGCACAAAGGTGGGTTGGCGTTGCCCTCCGGCCAAACACATTGACATGAGTTGTAAGATGGGTGTAGTGAATTGCAGATAGATGAAGCCCACCGAGTGTAGTACCCTTAGATCTATGCGGGCCAAAAAAGCAAATACAATAACTGTTACAAGTTGAACGGATTCGTTATTTTTGTTTATGATCAAATGTATAATCGTTGATGATGAACAAAAAAGCCAGGAGAGCCTCAAAATTCTTTTGGAAGACTTTTGCAAAGGGGTAGAGGTAAAGGCATTGTGTCAAAATGTAACTGAAGCGATAACTGCGCTGGCCACACATAACCCCGATTTGGTATTTTTAGACATCCATCTTCAGCGCGAAACCGGTTTCGATTTGCTGACCCAAGCGGAGAAAATTGATTTTGAAGTGGTGTTTACAACCGCCTATTCTGAATATGCTATTAAAGCCTTTAAGTTTTCCGCTATTGACTACTTACTTAAGCCAATAGATATTGAAGAGTTGAGGAAGGCCGTTGAGAAAGTTCAAAAGAAACACAATGGTAATATTACCGATCGGCTTGATCAACTTATTCTGAACCTAAAGAATACCACGGGGCAAAATTATAAATTGGCATTGCCCACCACTGATGGACTTATTTTTGTTCAGATTGAAAATATTATCTATTGCGAGGCATCGAGCAACTATACTCAAATTTTTACACAAGATGGGAAGAAGCATTTAGTAAGTCGGACATTAAAAGAATACGAAGATTTATTAACAGATCAAAATTTTTTCCGAATCCACAATTCATATCTTATCAATTTGAATTTGATTAAGAAGTACGTTCGAGGGGAAGGCGGCTACGTAGTGATGGCTAACGATGTTTCGTTAGACGTGTCTAAGCGTAAGAAGGAAGCTTTCCTAGCCCGACTTGGACATTAAGGAATTGATATAATTCCATCTACTCGATTATTTCCCCCATCTAATCATTTGTAAGTGCCTGCCATTGCAGGGCATACTACTTTTGTCCATTATTTATTGTACAACGATCGTGAAGAACTACTCAGATCCGAGCTGCTATTATGAATGAACACAAACCGGATATCACACAAACAGTTATTTCTTCTGGAGAGGTAAGGGATCGGATTGGTTCGATCTTTCCTGATTCTGCGATTTTAGATCTTCACTTCAATATTCTTTCAATAAGCCAAAATTTATTGGAAGCCGTTGGCTATCAAAGAAGTGAAGTTCAGAATAAATCGATATCACTTTTCTCTACTACAATTGATTGCAAAGCGTTATTGGCGGATTATCTAAAAGCTGGTTATTTTGAAGAGCAGTCTTTTGATTTTCGATGTAAGGATGGCAAAATCGTTACCAGCTGTGTTTCCGGATTTTATATTGGGTTAGTTACAGATGTTAACGGACTGATTGTTTTACGGTTTGTTGGCGAGACTAATTATGCGCGTGTCAATGATTCTAGGTTAGCCGCAGCAAATGAATTGGATGACTTCATTTACGCATCAGCTCATTCGCTGAGAGGTCCGCTTGCAACCATAAAGGGATTGATTCACCTCGCCAAGAAAACTAAGGATGCTACCGAAAAGGCATTTTTAGTAGACCAGATGGACATCTTTGCCGAGAAATTGGACGAAAAACTCCATCAATTAATTTACGTTGCGGAGTCTGACAAAGCGCCTTGTTTAATTGGAGAAGATCTTTTTATAGGTACAATCTTTGAAAGGCTTAAAGTGACGTTGCATGATGCAAGTGTTGGGTTCCCAACAAACTTTCTGTGTGCCGTAGTGGATCAGGAGCAGCCACTTGAAAAAGGCGAACAGATTCTATCGATGCTGAATAATTTCATGTTATTCTTCGGCCAGCAGCCTAAAGTTCAAGACAATCAGTTAG
>JANPBK010000057.1:0-2672 GCA_031430395.1 Cyclobacteriaceae bacterium | reverse complement strand
AAAATTATATGGGAAGCGCCACAAAAAGCTCAACAAGTTTGGTTCATTAAACTTTTGGGGGCTAATGTTAATTTAGGGAATATTGCTCCAAACGAACTAATACCACTAGAAACGATTCGGTTGGGGCTAAGAGGCGATACGTTTTTACATTTTCTTGGACTCGAAAGAAAAAAAGATAACTCCACGCCAGCATTTGAAGCTGATTAACAACTCATGGAATTTCTAATCGATTATTTGCTTCACTTAGATCAGCATCTCGTTGCCATGGTGAACGAATATGGCACATTGACATACGCCATACTTTTTTTGATCATATTTACTGAAACCGGGTTGATTATTATGCCGTTTCTTCCAGGCGACTCGCTCTTGTTTGCAGCCGGTGCCATTGCTGCATTTCCAAACTCTACACTGAACATCTTCTTGATCATTCCTCTTCTAATAGCAGCCGCATTGTTGGGTGATAATGTAAACTACTTTGTTGGCCGCTTCGCGGGTGACTTCGTTAAAAGCAAAGAACGTATTCTATTCTTTAAGCGAGATTACATTTTTCAAACCGAAGCATTTTATGAAAAGCACGGAGCCAAAACAATCATAATGGCAAGGTTTGTACCCATCGTTCGTACAGTCGCTCCGTTTGTTGCTGGGGCAGGGAGCATGAAATACCATCACTACTTATTGAATTGCGTAATTGGTGCACTACTATGGGTCATAAGTCTTACTACGATGGGTTTTTTGTTTGGTAACATTCCTATTGTTAAAAATAACTTCGAAAAGGTAATCCTTGCTATTATTGTTGTCTCTGTACTCCCAATGGTGATTGCTCTCCTTAAAGGAAAAAGGAAAAAATCAACACTTCCCACTTTTTAAGAAAACTATGGAAAAGAAATTTGGCTTAATCGGCTCGACTGTCTCTCATTCATTCTCAAAATCTTTCTTTGATGAAAAATTTTTTAGGGAAGGATTACGCGATTATCATTATGACTTATATCCACTAGGTAACGTAGGGGAACTAAAAAAGCTATTAGAAGATAATCCGGAATTATCCGGCCTGAATGTAACCGTACCTTATAAAGAGCAAGTGATTAAACTGCTCACTGACATAGATGCTGAAGCAAAGAAAATTGGAGCTGTCAATGTGATTAAAATACAGAACGGCAAACTCAAAGGGTATAATACCGATAGCGATGCATTCTATGAAACCTTAGAAAGATGGTTTCCAAAAATTGAAAATGCAACAGCGTTAGTTTTAGGTTCAGGTGGCTCTTCAAAAGCGGTGCGACAAGCTCTTAAGAGATTAAATATTCCATATAAGACGGCCTCCCGTGAAAAAGGCAATGGTGATTATACCTACCAGCAATTAGAAAAAGATGGTGACCCAATAAAGAATACCACGCTGATTATTAACACTACACCTCTTGGCATGTCCCCGGATACCAAATCAATGCCACCTATCAATTGCGAATTATTGAATTCTCATCATTATGTCTACGATTTAATTTATAACCCTGCCAGAACTCTTTTTTTGCAAAAAGCAGAAATGCAAGGCGCTACTATTAAAAATGGATTGGAGATGTTACATATCCAAGCTGAAAAAGCATGGGCAATCTGGAATAACTAATTTGTGGGTATTTGATTTGTTGAACCTGAGCGGATTTGATCTATTAAGTTTAGCAGCTTAATAAGCCCGCAATCTTCAATTATCAAATTAAAAAATCAATCCTTATGGATTTTCAACTCATCAGTGATTACGAACCTACAGGTGATCAGCCAAGAGCCATTGAGCAATTAGTAAAAGGCCTTCAAGAGGGTGATCAGCATCAAACGCTCCTTGGTGTAACCGGATCAGGAAAAACATTCACCATTGCGAATGTGGTGCAGCAACTAAATAGACCCACCTTGATTCTTAGTCACAATAAGACATTAGCAGCACAACTATATGGTGAGTTTAAACAGTTCTTTCCACAAAACGCGGTAGAGTATTTTATATCCTATTATGATTACTATCAGCCAGAAGCATTTATACCCTCCTCTAACCTCTATATTGAAAAAGACCTCTCTATCAACCAAGAGATTGAAAAACTTCGCCTCAGTGCAACTTCTTCGTTGCTTTCCGGAAGAAGAGATGTATTAGTGGTGGCTTCCGTTTCTTGTATCTATGGCATTGGCAACCCGGAAGAATTTGGCAAGAATCGAATACAATTAAAAGTTGGTGAACTTATTCCAAGAAACAGACTTCTCTTTGCATTAGTTGATATTTTGTATAGTCGCACAGAGGCAGAATTTAAGAGAGGGTCATTTAGAGTAAAAGGTGATACTGTTGATATTTTTCTTGCTTATGCAGATTACGCATTACGCATTTATTTTTTTGGAGATGAAATTGAATCCATACAATTAATTGATCCCATTTCAGGAAAGAAAATTTCCGATGAAAAGCAGACAGTGATTTTTCCTGCCAATCTATTTGTGACGGGAAAGGATATGTTACAACAAGCCATACGCGAAATTCAGGATGACATGGTATTGCAGGTGGATATGTTTGAAGGAGAACGCAAACATTTAGAAGCCAAGCGTTTAAAGGAACGCACAGAGTTTGACTTAGAAATGATGCGCGAACTTGGTTATTGTAGCGGTATTGAAAACTACTCTCGCTACTTCGACAGGAGGAATGTGGG
>JANPBK010000056.1:0-12998 GCA_031430395.1 Cyclobacteriaceae bacterium | reverse complement strand
GCACAACCGGTCAGTCGCAAGACAATTTACTTCGCTGAATATTTTTCTATTTCAACGGCCTTGTCAACTGCGTATATTATTGGTGTAGCAATACCGATGCTACTGTTAAATTTTAGTGAAAGTTCTATTTACCTGATTATGGCTGGGCTTTTATTGACGTTTGTTTTTGTTGCCTTAGCCTTTGGAGCTTCTGTATCTACTCGTGATAAAGCAAAGGCTATAGGAGTAGCCTTATTATTTTGGTTTTACTTCACCTTAATTTATGACGGCTTAATTTTGTACGTTATCTATAGCTTTAGCGACTATCCGTTGGATAAAGTAACATTAACATTAGTTACATTCAACCCGATAGATCTCGCTCGAATAATCATATTATTGAAATTGGATTTATCTGCGCTCATGGGATACACAGGAGCATTTTATAAAAACTTCTTTGGCAGTAGTTTGGGCGTTATTTACTCAATCCTCTTTCTGGTCATTTGGACATTGGCTCCTTTATTATTGGCCATGAGGAAATTTGTAAAAAAGGATATTTAGAAATATCCATTTATTCATCATTTACTCAACCTCAGATAGCCTTGCTGTAAAATGCCTGAGAGCCGCAGCCTCATACGTTATCGTAAGTCCTTTAATTTTATGGCGGTTCTTATAAACTTCAATAATTACTTCAGCCACATAATCGATATGACTTTGTGTATATACTCTGCGGGGTACTGCTAGCCGCACGAGTTCCATCATAGCAGGAATCAGGCTTCCGTCAGCTGCATATTTGCCAAACATTAATGAGCCTATTTCCACACTTCGAATGCCTCCTTCCAGATAAAGGGCTCCCGCTAATGCTTGGCCCGGATATAAATGAACAGGTATATGTGGTAAAAAAGCTTTAGCATCTAAATACACAGCATGTCCACCGGCAGGTTGCATGACTGGAACTCCTGCAGCGGACAGCTTTTCTGTTAAATATTCAATGGATCGAATTCGATATTGAAGATAGTGTTCATCCATTACTTCTTTTAAGCCAATAGCAATAGCTTCCAGATCCCGACCAGCAAGACCGCCATACGTTGTAAAGCCTTCTGTTATGATCAGTAAATTTCTGCATTGCAATGCAAGTGCTTCATTATGCATAGCAAGAAAGCCTCCAATGTTGGCAAAGGCATCTTTCTTGGCACTCATGGTGCAACCGTCTGCATAAGAGAATAACTCGCGGGCTATATCGGGTATAGATGTAGTTGCGTATTTACTTTCCCTTAGTTTGATAAAATAGCAATTCTCTGCAAACCTGCAGGCGTCAATGAAAAGCGGTATTTTATGTTTACTACAAATTCCTTTTACATCTCTGATGTTCTGCATGCTCACAGGTTGCCCTCCACCTGAATTGTTGGTAACAGTAATTATACACAGGGGGATATTGGCCTCGCCTTTTTCTTCAATAAATTGCAATAGCGCTTCTACATCCATGTTGCCTTTGAAAGGTGATGGTACAGATGGAATTTTGCCTTCGGCACAAAGCAGATCAATACCTTCTGCTCCACTGAATTCTATATTAGCGCGGGTGGTATCAAATAATGTGTTGCTTATTATGTATTTGCCCTTACCACCTATTACAGAGAAAAGTATCTTTTCCGCAGCTCTTCCCTGATGTGTAGGTATGACGATAGGCATGCCGGTTAGCTGTTGTATCGTTTCTTCAAAACGGTAAAAGCTATTACTTCCGGCATATGATTCATCTCCCATCATTATGCCTGCCCATTGTGTGCTGCTCATAGCAGATGTTCCGCTATCGGTAAGTAGATCGATAATTACATCCTGAGCACGAATTAAAAATTGATTATAAAAAGCGTTTTTCAGAATTGATGAGCGTTGTTCTTTCGTAGTAAAAAAAAGTGGTTCAACGGACTTTATTTTAAACGGTTCTATGATAGTTTTCATAAAAGAATTATTACAATGTTCCTGGAGAAGAAATAGTATTAGTGATGCCGACTTAAGTCGAAATTAGAGTACAGGAATGAATTCTCAGGAGGGTTTGTTTATAATATTTTTCCAGCGTCTCATAGTTGAATATACATTTAAAAGTAAATATTAAGCAATTAGTATAATAAGTAACTTGCCCGTATCGCTCAATGCCGTGTTTGATTGCATGGCAGGTTGGAATGAATACCGATAAAAAGAATAGGATAAGAATCCAACAAGCAAGGATGCTGCGACTGTTAGTTTTGTTTTATCAGAAAGCATTCCAGCATATTATTAATTTGATTAGCTCCTTTTTCCAGATCCATTTTAAAGGAGGTATTGTATTGTTTAATTTCTATTGACTTGTAATAGCTGATTCCGTCTAACAGATTTTCTGCAAACTTAATGCAGTACTGAATTCTTTTTTCATCCTCGCCTGCACGATCTACTTGTTCTTTTAGATAATCGATATAGAGTTGCAATTCATTAATAAACATGTGCGGCCTATCTTCTCGCTTTAGTATGTTTGCTCTTCCATAAATATGATCTATCATTTGTTGAAGCGAAACGATTTCTGAAAAAAAGACTATGTTAGGGCCCGGGCAGATGGTTACACTGTTTAATCTTTTTAGAAATGGTTGCTTATATTCAAGGCTCGCAGAATTACTTAGGCCTACACACAAGCATTCTTTGGCATATACATCATCCAATTGTTTTTGGAATTCATCTTCAGATAAGTTCAATGTTTTAAGATGCTCAATTTTCAAACGTTGATATTTATGCGAGGCTGTACAAATAGGTTCTATTGTAAACTCTGTGTTGAAGGCCAGGTGTTTTTCAGTACATGGGCTTCCAGGTTTGCCAGATTCAATACGTGTGAACTTTTCGTTTTCAGAAGTAGTCCCTTTGAGATAGTGAAAACGTATCCCTAAAGGTGAATTGTTACTAAGCGTAATATTTGATTTAGTTGCTTTGCTCAATAATTGTAATGTGTTTTCATCGACTGTTGTAGCTTCGGGGCATAATAGAAATGGTGTACCCCAACCAGTGCTGTCTACCCCATATTGACGAAGAATAAATTCATGCTCTTGTGCAGTTCCTATCCCACCTTGTGCTGTTATTTTTATGGGATGTGGCGAGTCGAAGGCGAGTTTGCCTTTGGCTTTAATGGCTGGATTATAAATTGCATGTAATGTTGTAATAAGTTCTTCTCTCTTATTTTTGAATTCTTCCAATATAGGTCCCATCAGATATCCATCTGTAGCAAACGCATGTCCACCACAGTTCAATCCTGACTCCAGACGAAACTCACTTACCCAAATGCCTTTTTTTGCCAGATATTTTCCTTGAATTAAGGCAGAGCGATAGTCGCTCACTTTAATTACTACTTTTTTACAAAACTCTCCTGGGCCGGTAGCATCGAATGTTGTAAATTTTTCGAGGTAGTTAAATAACCTTGGATTTAATCCTGCTGAAAAAATGATCGAAGAATTGTTTAAGTCACTAAGGGCATAACCTCTTAAGGCAGATACTGCATCCGTACCATCTTCAACTACTGCACCTTTATTGCCCGAATTGTTTCCGTCTAATTTTGTCATGATGTTTACATCAATACTTCCGGAAGCAACTTGAGTTCTTAGATAATTCTGTAGAGTAGCTTTTTCAATTCCTTCAGGAGATTTAACCATTTGAAAATAGAGCTCTCTTAACTTACTTTCAGTTGGAAGCATTTCAAAATACTTTGTTAAATCATTGCCAGCTTTAAAGGCTGATGCTTTAAGGCTTTCGATTTGCTCACTTACTATTTTGAAAACAAGATTTAAATAGTCTCTGATACGCTTAGCGCGATAGTCAGGTTCATGAGTAGTAATAGGTATATATTTTTCATGGATGCTCTCGTAGTATTGCTTTCGCATCATTTCAATAAGACGATCTTCTACAATGGACATAACTGAAGATATTCCAAAACGAGCCACCTTGATAGGGGAGTCCACCGTGAACGCCAATCCCATAACGGGGATATGGAAAGAATGAAGTGATTGTTCCATGTTAAAATATTTAAATAAAAATTACTCGATGGTAGAAATACTCAAAGGAAAAATGTGGATGCATATATGCCAATTCTTCGACTATAGTTAAGAATAATGTAAAATTGGCTTTCATTCCTTCTTATTCGAGGCGAAGGTATTTCTGTGATCTTAATTTAAAAATGATTTATATCATAAACGAGATTTAAACAATCGCGCAAGCCCCTCCGGCACATGCTGCTTCTGCTTTGTGATCTGTTTCATCTTCATCTTCAAATACACGCGTTAAGTCAATGGTTTTAAGACTCTCTTCTAATATTTCAAACTGTTCCTTCGTAAGATCTTCAAAGGGCGCCTGCTTATAATTACCATTGTCAAACGGTAAAACACTTAGCCCGTTATAGGAAGCTTTATTATCCCACATCCAATCCCCAACTCTCTTCCAGTCGCCATCTAGTATTGAAACAGTGGCCGATACATTGTTAGCATTATTTCCTCTTCGAAATCCATTTCGTACCCATTCTGTATTAAACTTTTTGATACGATGAAGTAAATCCATAACATCCTCCGAGCGCAAAATACTTCCGGCAGGTGCCGCTTGTGGTATGCAGATGATCGCTTGTTTACTGTTCAGCATATCGTCTTCCAACAATTCCGGATGGCAGATAGCCAGGTATTGATAGAGCGCTTCATTCTTACCTATACGTACTCTCCTTAAATAATAATCGTTATGCCATGCATGTATGCCTGATGAAGTGCCTAGTACAAGTGAAGTTGTGCCTGAAGGTTTAATGGTAGTATTGCGGGCCGCGAATTCAATATTAATTTGAGCAGAAGTTTTCAGATTCATTTTTTTTACGGCTTCTGCTGTTTCTAGCAGATCGTAATTGGCTATTTTATTGCTCGCAATGCCAGTCATGCCTACACCAATCAGTGCATCTTCCTCTGTTGTTTTTTTCCAAACTTCGCGTAGGTAATGAAAGTTGCTGAACCCAGCTTGTAATGTTCCCAGAAAGGCAGCGGCTTTAGCCCGTTCATTTAAATCTTCCTGATCAGAAATATCGGATACGTTCACTTCGCAAAGATTACAAAATTGAAATGGGCGCAAAGCAATTTCGCAACAAGGATTTGTTCCCCAATCCAAATCATTTGTAAAATAAAAACCAGGTTCGCCTGAGCCTGATACTTCAATTTTATTCCACAAATTAAAAAATTGGTTTCGCGTGGTGGTTTCCCTTGGCAACACTACTGAGTTGTTGGCTCGACCCCGTTGCTCGTTTAGTTCCCACCAGTTGCCGAATTTACATGTTAACATTTCTTCATCCTCTGCAGAAAATAATGATATCATGGCCGACCGCCTGATACCACCAGCCAATACGGCATTGGCTAGATAGCACATCATATCATGACACTCTAGCGGAGAGAGTCTTTCACCTCTTTTCTTTCGATCGAGTACAGCCTGTACATGAGCTACACAAATTTTCAATGGCTCCGGCCCTGGCGCTTTACCACCTGCTGTAACTAATCTTGCACCTTTTGGTCGGATATCGGAATAATCAAATTCCGGCAAATATTCACTTAGTCCAAAATAGCCTTTCAGTAAAACTTTTATGGCATCAGCCCAACCTTCAAGGCTGTCGCCTATTAAAAATTTTCTGGTCTTCTCTGCCTTTTGTATGGAAGGAAGTTTTTCTACATGATGATATTGTACAGAATAACCTACCCCTGTGCCTCCTAACAGTAAAAATAATGTTTCGGAAAATGCCCGGACATCATCAACCGGGAGGTAAGCACAATTATAGATGCGACTGTGATTTCGTGCAATGGCAGCTCCGGCAAATTGCATGGCACGCATAGAAGGCAATACTTTTTTGTCGTAAACGAATTGCATCCAATGTTGAATATCATTTTCGATATGCGGATATTTTTCAATCATCATCGCTTCATATCTCGCACAGATTTCCGGCCAGGTTTCCCTTCTCTTTAATTCGGGAAGATACCGTGCGTATTTCATGTAGATAATCAGATCGCTTAAAATTTGCTGATTCAGTTCCATACCTTTTTATTTAATAGTAAGCAATTGTGCTTTCGGGAATAGAATATTATTTTCCAGATGAATATGTTGCATTAAATCGTTGTCAAACTCCTGAAGCATTTTATAGGTGATCTGATAGGTGGGACAGGCAAAAGCGGGCGGTTTATAATTATTGGTGAGCGATCTGATGGATTTGATCAAATCGCCTGCCGACTTATGCTCATGTTCCATTACTAAAATAGGAGCATTCAAATTGTTTAAATACGTGGAGCCTTTTATAAACCCATTTTTTTGTTTCATTAATCTTTCGATCGCAGGAAACAGAATCTCTTCTTCTTTTGGCATGTGTGCCAATAGTTCGTCAGCTAAGTCATTGAAGTCCTTTCTTATCTTAAGGAGTGCGGGCTCTTCATTGCCATGTACCTTACAAACCTTATCAATCAATTCGCGTATCTCCGGAATAGATTCGCGCACATATTTATGATGGTTCTGTAGGATGAAATCTATTAATAAGGCGAGATCCCAGGTTTCAAACCTGATGTGTTTATCAATGCCGGCATTCGTATTACTCGCTAGTAATTCAGACCAGATTTGATCTGAATCAAGATTATGACTGTTGCATACGTCTTCAAAACACTTTTTGCCAATGCAACAATAGTCTAGGTTATACTTGTTTAATATTTCAATGGCTTGTGGGAAATGCAGGGCTATTTCCGCTACTGTTGCTGTTGCCTTATCGATAATATCATCTGTTGTTACCATAATTTTCTTTTTTTGCTATCAAAGATACCTTCGTAGCAATGGGCTAGATATGAGCGGGGTCATATTTAATTGATGTTTTATGGTTTTTATTCCTTGATAGAAACATCAATCAGTTTTCTGCTTACTATAATATAGGTATGGCTTAACCATTGAGCACTTAGGTCTTATTAAATGAAGTATTTGGTAAGAATATGACAAGAATCATATTTTCATAAAATGGAATGCTAGAATTTTGTCCCTAGAATTTATTGATCTTTTAAATGTTATTGTAGGATTAATAAATAAATTCAAAATCACACTCAAATTAAAACGAGACCTAAATTTTAACTATATGAAAATGAAAAAACCCTATTTTGCAATTTTAGCTGCACTATCTTTTTCCCTATTTTCCTGCAATGGAGGTAACAAAGAAGCAACGACAGCTGCCGTTGAAGGAATTCCGGCTGGTGGTGGACAGTCTACTGTTCAAGATGATGTATCACAAAAGGATGTAGTACGCGTGGCCGTAGGTTCACCTGATCACACTACGCTCGTCACTGCACTGCAAACCGCTCAATATGTTGATGTACTTTCTAATGCCGGACCGTTTACAGTGTTTGCCCCAACCAACGCAGCCTTCGCATTATTGCCAGCAGGTACTGTTGAAGGATTGTTAAAACCTGAAAGTAAAGATGCGCTTCGCAATATTTTGGAATACCATGTAGCCGTTGGCGTTTATAAACTAGAGAACCTGAAAGATGGGCAAACTATCAATCAGGTAAATCTTGATAATGTGACGATTGGTATTAAAGATGGTAAGTATACTGTGAATGGAGCTAATATTGTTGGAACGGTGCCCGCCTCCAATGGAGTAGTGTATGTAGTGGATGCTGTATTATTGCCTCCGGCTAAAAAATAAATTGTTTATATTCTCTAAATGAAGTGGCTTATATTATTCCATGTATTAGGAGCCACGATTTGGGCTGGCGGCCATTTGATCTTATCGATTGGCTTTTTGCCTAAAGCACTGAAGGAAAAGAATATTCGAATAATTTTAGATTTTGAGAAGCAATATGAGCGGGTAGGAATACCCGCTTTGTTGCTTCAAGTCATTACAGGTTTCTGGATGGCTGCCGCCTATGTGCCATTTGGTGATTGGTTGTCTTTGACAACGCCCCATCATGCATATCTTTGGGTTAAAATTATTTTGCTCCTGAGTACAATCGGGTTTGCTGTTCATGCTCGTTTTTTTATTATTCCGAAACTAACAATTGAAAAATTACCCATGTTAGCATTTCATATAATTACGGCTACTGTGCTGGCAGTTAGTTTTGTGATCACCGGTTTGAGTTTTCGATTTGCTTACTTTTAAGTTCATGAATATTGCAAAGGAAATTATTTTTAATATTGAAAAGCCGTGTACTTTGCCTATAAGTAAAAATGAAACAACGAATATTTTTGCGGTAGGCTTGGTCAAAGATCAGATTCTCACAAAACATAAAACACAGTGGCCAACTCTTTTGATCGTTCTACGAGGGGCCATTTTGTTCCGAATTAATTCGGAGACAATTATGCTTAATGTTCTGGACACGCATCAAATACCTATAGACACATTGCATGATGTTACAGGTATGGATGAAGAGAATATATTTTTGATCACGAAAGTGAAAGCGTAAATTTAATAATGCGAAACGACATTTTAGCACGGGTTGATATTGAATTGCTCGTCAATCAGTTTTACGATAAGGTTAAACACGATGCGTTGCTTGCACCAGTTTTCAGGCACGTAGATTGGCCACATCATCTGCCTATTATGTATAATTTTTGGTCTTCCATGTTGTTGGGCGATCAATCGTATGTCGGCAATCCATTTCAAAAGCACATTCAACTGGCCATTGACGCTACGCACTTTAATCGGTGGATAGAATTATTCACAGAGACTGTTGATGATCATTTTACTGGGTTCAAAGCAGAGGAGGTTAAAAGTCGAGCACGGAATATTGCAGGGGTATTTCAACATAAGATGGGTTTACTTTCGTAGACCACACATCTTTATTAATTTCTGAATAAACATAAATCTTATCTAGATGTCCTAGTTTGATTTTCCACGATAACTAATGGTGAGTGTAAAAGCGATATTTCAATCGCTGCCTCAAAGAAAAATTCAATAGGATCTAATTTACTTTAGTAACGTCTAACGATTTTATTTTCTGCATTGTTTCTTGCGCATATTTCTTTGCCCTGTCAATGTTACGAGCATAGATTTCATTTGTTACCAGTAAATAATCAGTATCGGTTAGGAGCATTGCATGATAGAAGATTTTGGTAGTTGTTGCATTAGGGTCTTCATTTTCTATGCAACCAAAGGTAATGCTATAGTATGCCACTTTGGCTCCATTTAACTCGCCCATTGTCAATGGTCCCTTTTTTTGAATGGGGCCTTCATAATGCATTTCATTTTCAATATTAGCATACTGGTCTTCCATGTTTTTAGTAAACATCCCCTGCATTCCGCCTAACGTGGTATACCCAGCATTCAGTTGTTCTAGTAGTTGTTTATTGTAATAATGTTGTAGCGAGAAACTGGTGCTACTTTTAAGATTTGCTGCTAATTTCCCATTACAGGAAGCATTAGAATCATTAGAAACGTTGCCATTTTCTGTTAGCATAAGCATATAGCCAGGTGTATTGCTTACCACGTTAGTCACTTCGGTGGCATCGGGGGACAATGCATAATTGGTATCTGCATTTTGTGCCGTTAGTTCATCCATAAGCCCAAAGGCAAAGAGTAGCGTGAGTAGCTTTCTCATATAGATTGTGTTTAATGGATTACATTTTAACAATCTCTACTCGCCTATTTCTGGCTTTCCCTTCTTCTGTAGTATTCTCGGCAATTGGTTTATCCTGACCCCAACCTATTGCGGCAATACGATTTTTGTCTATCCCTTTTGATAAGCAGGCATTCATAACAGCTTTCGCTCGATTTTCTGAAAGTATTTTATTGGAGCTGGGTGTTCCCACATTGTCCGTATGTCCTTCAACACTTATTTTTAAGGATAAATTCGCTGTTAACATTTCAGCTATCTGATCAATAATTTTTTGGGATTCAGGTTTGATGTCAGATTTGCCAGTATCGAAATTAATATACAATGCAATCCTGCCATCCGTATTTAGTGCTGTGAGCATATCGGTGGAAGTTATTTCCTGATTCATCAGCTCCAGCTCTACAATGTATAAAATATAAAAATCATTGCTATTATCACCTCCGGTTTCCACTTTAACCCATGCTGCCTCTTTACCTTTTTTCATAATTTTAAATACAGCAGTTATCTCGCCCACGCTTAAGAATACGGTGCTTCCACCTATTTTCTTTGCCGCGTTTTCATAGTTTCTGAATATCTGCAGAACGCTTGGCTTTTGTTGCCCTGATTCAGTATTAAAATCATAGCGAAGTGTAGTTTTTGTTCCCTCTTTAGTTACCATTTTAGAGCCACCAGCAGCAAGATTAAAATCTACAGCATCAAAATTATTGGTGCATTCAGACAATATATAATTGGACATTCTGTTGGGAAACATAGGATGTTCCTTACATCCTTCAATGTCTTGTGAAAATGCTTTGGAGCAAAGAATCAGCAGAAACATTGTCATTACGAAGGGTTGCTTTTTCATAGGTAGGATCGTTAGATTGTTTTTAGTGATGGAAATGATATTCAGATGTTTATCTAAATTGAATGTAAACTATTTAGAGGCTTTGGCCTAACTAATTCCTATTCATTATTATTTCTTTCCTTTCTCCGTGCTGTTAAAACCGATGCAATCTTTAGCATATCATCTACTATTTTTCTTAGAACTCATTTTTAGCGGATAGTTTGGTCCAGGCAAATTTCACTGTGATAATAAGCACTATGATAAAATAGCCGGTCGTGAATGAGCTTTTTAAGACTGAAAATACACTGGTGGCTTTTATGACAAAGACCGAAACATTGGGGTATGAGCTTAGTATAGTTATTATTCCTACGTTTTCAACATAATCGAACAAACCTGAAAAAAGGGGGATCCAGCAAAAATAGAATAGTGGTCCTTCCAGTTTCCCTAATTTATCCAGTAAATAGCCCATCAACAGGCAATAAGTTATGGCAAATAGTCCAGGATAGACCATGTCCAAAGGTAGTTGCTTGAATAAGTAGGCATTTCTTCCTTCTGTTCCCAACGCTTGCAAAAGAGCGTTTACATATTCAACGGAATATCCGGATGGCATCATGTCGAGTATCTTCATTCCATTTGATAAATTTATAACCATTGGTATGGTAAAGGTCAACATCAATGCATAGATGATATTCGTAGCAATAATGAAGAGTAATACTTTCTTGCCGTTACTGTTTCGCTTTACTAGTGCTCTCAATGTTTTTGTTCTAATCATCGGTTTTATCGAATTAGGATAGTGATAAAATACTATGGAATCACATAACAAATCTACTGCTAATAATTCTACAAATTGGATCGCTCAGTAGGTGCTTTCGATTCATCATTGCCCAATTCATGATATAAATCATCTTTTAGGCTAATTGTGGTCATATGCCTCACAAAAGGGTTCCTCTACTTTTAGCACCGCAATCAGACTTAAACCTTACTATGGAATTGGAAAAAATTAGTTACGACAACAAAATCGTTAAAGCCTTTATCATAGCCACTGTTATTTTTGGCATCGTGGGTATGACGGTAGGGTTGCTGGCCTCGATCCAGCTTTTCTATCCTATTTTCAATTTTGATCTTCAATACACCTCCTTCGGTCGCATCCGGCCATTGCATACCAATGCAGTGATTTTTGCCTTTGTCGGTAATGCCATGTTTGCTGGTGTTTATTATTCCATGCAGCGACTACTGAAAGCACGCATGTTTAATGATGGTCTCAGTTGGCTCCATTTCTGGGGATGGCAATTAATCATTTTAGCAGCTGCTATCACATTGCCTCTGGGGCTCACCACTTCAAAAGAATATGCCGAATTAGAATGGCCAATTGATATCGCGATCGCGTTGATTTGGGTCGTATTCGGTATTAATATGATAGGTACGATCATCAAGCGCAGAGAGAAACATATGTACGTGGCGATCTGGTTTTACATTGCCACATTTATAACAGTAGCTGTTCTGCATATTGTCAATTCATTTGAAATGCCGGTTACGCTCTTTAAAAGTTATTCCTTTTATGCAGGCGTACAAGATGCATTAGTACAATGGTGGTATGGACATAATGCCGTTGCTTTCTTTCTCACCACTCCCTTTTTAGGATTGATGTATTACTTTTTGCCGAAAGCTGCTAATAGACCGGTATATTCCTATCGCTTATCCATTGTGCATTTTTGGTCGCTGATATTTCTATATATCTGGGCGGGGCCTCATCATTTGTTATATACAGCCTTACCAGGCTGGGCTCAGTCACTCGGTGTTGTATTCTCTATCATGCTCATCGCACCCAGTTGGGGTGGTATGTTGAATGGGCTATTAACACTGCGTGGCGCATGGGATAAAGTGCGCGAAGAGCCCGTCTTAAAATTTATGGTGGTGGCTGTCACTGCCTATGGCATGGCGACACTGGAAGGACCACTTCTATCATTAAAGAATGTTAATGCTATTGCACACTTTACAGATTGGATTGTTGCTCACGTTCACGTAGGTGGTCTGGGTTGGAATGGATTTTTAATATTTAGTATTTTTTATTGGATGGTTCCTCGTATGTGGGGAACAAAACTTTACTCAACCCAATTAGCTAATGTTCACTTTTGGTTAGGTACACTGGGTATCATTTTCTACGCATTGCCCATGTATACAGCAGGCGTGGTGCAGAGTCTGATGTGGAAAGAATTTAATCCGGATGGATTTCTTACATATCAAAATTTCTTAGAGACGACTACCAAAATCATTCCTCTTTACATGCTCCGATCAGTGGGAGGAACGCTCTATCTCGTTGGTGTATTTATCATGGCTTATAACCTTATTAAGACAGCTACTTCGGGCAAGTTTGTTGCCAACGAAGAAGTAGAGGTTGCCCCGATGATGAAAGTATCAACAGGTGGAGGATGGCATCATATGTTGGAAAGTAAGCCAGTGTTGTTTACCACCTTGGCGCTAGTAGCTATTTTGATCGGAGGAGTTATTGAGTTAGTTCCTACCTTCTTGATCAAATCTAACATCCCAACAATTTCTACGGTGAAGCCATACACGCCACTTGAATTGCATGGCCG
>JANPBK010000055.1:0-7610 GCA_031430395.1 Cyclobacteriaceae bacterium | reverse complement strand
CTCCCAACATACTAGTTAGTTGGGAGCATCCATCATTCTAATTGAAACTGATATCACACCTGAAATAGAAGGATACCATCATCATGTGATCATCTTTACTAACCTTATCGAAAAAGACCGGGTCAATGCAATTAAATTAGTTGATAAGACCCCTAAGGGTGGCATTGTATTTTACCCTGAAATCGATTCAAAATCCAATTCAATTGAAAACAAGGAACGAACAGATATGCAGTTTGTTCTATGCAAAGTATTGCCTCATAGTATTCAGGAAGGCAAAATTTTCTTAATCAGTAGCACGAAAGAAAAATTTCCGACCAACCTGAAGAGTGCTGAAAACCTATTGGCTCTTGCCATTGCAAAAGAACTGTTAAAAAAGATTGGTATTTCTTCGGGGATGTTTTATAAAGCCGTTGCTACGCTCGAATATTGAACCTTATATCAACACACATTATTTCAAGTTTGAAAAAATTGAATTCATCAGCACAGTAAACAAGCTCAATAAACCTATTCGATTCTAAACCATACCATGAAGCTGAACTTAAAAATTCCACTTTGTATTTTTGACCTTGAAACTACGGGAGTGAATATTACTCAAGATCGTATCATAGAAATTGCAGTTATTAAGGTAATGCCTAATGGAGAAACGATTCATAAGAGCAATCGTATCAATCCGATGGTTACAATCAGCGAAGAGTCAATAGCTATACATGGCATTCGCAATGAAGATGTTCAGGGAAAACCCACTTTTAAAGAAGTAGCCAAAGAATATGTTAAATTCATGGAGGGTGCGGATCTGGCTGGCTTTAACATCTTAAAATTTGACATGCCTATGCTTGTCGAAGAATTTTTACGGGCCGAGGTAGAATTTGATTATAGCAGGAAAAAGATCATTGACGCTCAGCGGATCTTTCATATGATGGAAAAACGGACATTGGGAGCTGCTTTCTTATTCTATTGCGGACGATCTATAGAAAAAGCCCACTCAGCAATGGGGGATACACAAGCCACGATGGATGTATTATTGGCACAAGTTGAAAAATATGAAAATCAAGAAGTCACGGATAGTCTTGGAAAGAAAATCGGCTCGATCACTAATAGTGTAGAAGCGTTAAGCCAACTGACTTCTGCTGATCTGGTAGATTTAGCGGGCCGCATGATCAAAAATGAGAAAGGCGAAGCTGTTTTTAATTTTGGAAAACATAAGGGAAAAACTGTGCTTAAAATATTTAAAGATGAGCCTGCCTATTACGATTGGATGATGAATAATGATTTTCCAATGGACACGAAACGCTGGCTTACAAAAATAAAGTTAAGTGTCTTGACAGGGAAATGAGGAAGCGATAAGAATTTCAAATTTCCTTCCAAGTGTGATCCGCCAACAACTTCACAGCCGCTACAAAATTTTTATAAGGGCTCTTCTTACCCCACTCCTTTGGACTGATCATAGATAATACACAAGCTCCTTCTGTATTTTGATAGAGATAATAAAGTTGACCTATTACCGGACTGAAGCTGAGTTTTGCATCATAAATCATCATACTTAACTCTTTGCGTTGCTGAATCTCTTTTGCCTGAATAGCCAAAAGCTCAATCTGCTGTCTTATCTGCGTAAGCATCATATTAGTTTGCTCCTCCATCGCTGTCAGTGCATGATGTCGTATAATCCCTTCTTCATTTGGTTTGATCAAAGCACCTGATACAGAAGCCGCATAAGGCAAAACACTCATTTGCTTATGATAGATCTCTGTATTTATCAATACTACTTCCTCATCCTTATGATGCCTCTGTGTAATTTTTAAAAAACCTTTTGGTGTAATATCATGTTGAACTTCCAAAACCAATTCACCCTTTTTATAAAATTGAATATCAAAATTAACAGAATCTCTAATGGAGGATTTGATCGTATCACCGATTTCGGTATCAAGTAAAGCGTGCTCTTCTCCATTCGGCTCTACCAAATAATTAGACTCATAAGCCTTATCTTCGAATGATACCCAATTCATACTAATATGGAGCTTCTTAGTATTTTCGCCCCATCCTATGCGATAAATACCTGACTTAGGTCGGGTTCCCAATTCATAAGTTCCTTTCTCAGGAAAGAGCTGCCAAGAAGCAAGAAAGTTGTATAAATCAACCATGAATATTATCCCGTAACAATTGAACGGAGTATGACGTGGAACAGATTAACATTAACAATATTATAAACAGCCCCGATCAAGCAGGGGCATATACAACTCATGATTTATAACACCAATATTGAAAATGAGTTTAGTTGGGCTTAAAATATCCCAATGCCTCGGGCATCCATGCTTGCAGATTCTTAATCCTCGTTTCATCAGAAGGGTGCGTAGACATAAATTCTGGTGGCTTCTCCCCTTTGCTCAAACTAGTCATTCGTTCCCAAAACTTAGGAGCCTCTTTAGGATCATATCCTGCCATGGACATAAATATCAATCCAATATGATCCGCTTCAGATTCGTGTGTACGAGAAAATTTAAGCATGCCTAGGTTAGCTCCCATACCAATTGCCTCCATAAATATCTGTTTGGTTGCAGTAGGATTTTGCCCCATAGCTGATCCTAGTGTTGACAATCCAAATTCCTGAATCATGCCTTGACTCATCCGCTCTCGCCCATGATTTGCTATTGCGTGTGCCACTTCATGGCCCATGACCACTGCTATACCAGTTTCGTCTTTGCAAATTGGGAGGATAGCTGTATAGAAGGCCACCTTACCGCCAGGCATACACCATGCATTAACTGTTTTATCATCTTGTATTAAATTAAATTCCCAAGCAAACCCTGCAAGTTGATCAGATGCACCTTTGCTTGCCATATATAATTCTACTCCTTTTTGAATTCTAGCCCCCACCCGTTTGATCATTGCTACCTGTTCCTGATTAGTAGATAAGGGTCCCTTCTTCAGTACTTCCTGGTATTGCACTGCAGACATTCCGTTGATCTCTGAACTCGAAATGAGATCAAGCTGTCTACGACCCGTTACCGGAACTGTTGCACATGCGTACAGAATTAAAACACCTAAGTAAACACCAATCAATTTCTTCATCATAAGACAGTCTTTATAAAAATCAGATTTAACTCAAAGATAAAACCATATTAATAAAAAATAGAACAAAATGCCGTGAAAAGGAATAAATACCTCAGTTTGTATATAAATTTGCATAAACTTTTGTAGTCATGAGGATTTTTGCAATAGGCAGAAACTATGCCGAACACATCCAAGAATTAAATAATGAAAGGCCTGATGAACCGGTTATCTTTACTAAACCGGATACCGCAGTGCTTAGAAATAATGCACCTTTCTATTATCCGTCTTTTTCAACGGATGTTCACCACGAAGTAGAACTAGTACTTCGAATTTGCAAGGAAGGCAAGAATATTGAAGAAAAATTCGCATCCAAATATTATGATGCAATCGGAATTGGCATTGACTTTACTGCACGTGACATCCAAACTAAATTAAAAGCTAAAGGCCTGCCTTGGGATATCTCCAAAGGCTTTAATGGCTCTGCTCCTATTTCTGACAGATTCATTCCCATCGATCAATTCAAGGACAAAAATAATATCAATTTCAAATTGGAAGTTGATGGGCAACTTAAGCAACAAGGGAATACTAGTCTATTATTGTTTTCCTTTGATTATATTTTATGCTATCTCTCGAAATTCTTTACACTCCGAACCGGAGATCTAATTTTTACCGGTACCCCCAAAGGGGTAGGACCTGTATCCATTGGAAATAGATTAACCGCCTACATTGAAGATGATAAGTTACTCGAGTTTGAAGTCAAGTAAGTATTTGTTGTTTATTTTGGCTTTGATTTTTTCAACCGGAGTTTCAGCACAGTTTAGTTTGCCAGCAGAAATATTGCCAGCTAAGTCAACAGAACTTTTACCATATCTGTTTCCTGTATATCCAGGCCAACGCAATTTTTTGGCTGGGACTATGGGTGAATTGAGAGCTACCCACTTTCATGCTGGCATTGATGTTCGCACCAACAATATGGTTGGAGTTCCCATTCTTGCAACACAGCAAGGATATATATCTCGTATCATCGTTGGTGCATATGGATATGGAAATGCGCTGATGATTAAGCACCCAGATGGCAATACATCATTATATGGCCACTTGGATAAATTTAAAGGCCCTATCGCCAATCATATCCTTAAAGAACAGTATCTCAACAAAGAATTTGACCTTGATTTGACTTTTGACGCAATGCAATTTCCGATTGATCGAGGCGACACCATTGGCCTTTCCGGCAATACTGGTGGTTCGAGCGGACCGCATCTTCATTTTGAAATCCGGGATTTAAACAATGATGCCCTTAATCCTTTAGACTTTGGGTTTACAGAAATTACCGATAAGATCGCACCGATTGCTTTTAAAGTTGCTTTGACTACGATGGATATGAATGCTCGTATTAACGATCGATTCGGTAGATATGAGTTTAGTTTAATAAGATCTGGAAACAACTATAAACTCCCTTTCCCCATTTTTGCAAATGGCCGAATTGGTGTTGAAGTCTTAGCTCATGATAAATTAGAGCTTTCCCAATTTCGATGTGGTATCAATGGAATAGAAATGTACTTGGATAGTTCTCTCGTATTTAATCAGGAAATTAATAAAATTAATTTAGAGGATAGTTATGATGTGGTGACCCTGATGGATTTTAAAACGTTGAAAACAAAAGGCAACCGTTTTAATAGACTCTATATAGCAGATGGCAATCCACTAAAAATTTACAAAAGCATTCTATCGAGAGGAGTGGTAAATATTTCAAATGGCACTCACCCGATAAAAATTAAGCTTCGTGATCATTCTAGCAATGAAAGTTTGGTGAACTTTTCACTTAAGTACGATCCCATTATTAGCACGGTGCCTTTTTTAGAGAAAATTTCAAAGCCAATAGATTACGAAATTATTGAAAACACAATCATTATAAATTCAAAAGTTTGTTCTGCCTCTTATTCATCGAAATCAATTTTATTTACAAATGGAACTGAACAGGAACTACTCCCTGCTTATGCTAATACTTACAGACAAGTATACCTCATCGATTTACGTAAAACACTGCCTGATTCATTTAAGACATGCTCAAACTCTGTGAAATTTAACCTAAAGAATGTTGTGCCGTCTGGCACGAATTACGATTATTATAGTGATCTGCTTGACATTAATTTTATTAATGGTAACCTCTATGACACGTTATATTTGAATACTAACTATGAATCGATTCAAGGGCGAGAGAAGTTTACGATAGGGTTACCAACAATTCCTATTCACAAGACTATCTCTGTTAATTTAAAACCAACGAATAAATACAATACTGGAAAAACATCTGTGTATCATCTTGAAGGTAAGAGATATGAATATCTTGGTGGTAGTTGGACGGATTCACGGATTCAATTCAATACACATGAATTTGGCGATTTTACACTATTAGCAGATTCAATACCGCCCAGCATCGGTAGAATTTATTGTAATGGAAACTCAGCGCGCTTTCGGGTATCCGATAATCTTTCAGGAATTTCAAATTTTGAGGCTAGTATTAATGGACAATGGTTGTTGATGAGATACGATTATAAAACGGGAATCATTCAGTCTGAAAAATTGGATAGAAAAATTCTGCTCAAAGGTGATTTTGAATTGAAGGTAACGGATCGAGCAGGCAATGAAAGAACCTATAGTCAGAAAATATTATAACCACAATCACAAGAAAGATGTCACTAATCATAGGCCACAAAGCACCGGATTTCAAAACAAAGGATCAGAATGGAAATGATGTAAGCCTTTCAACCTTGAAAGGAAAAAAAGTGATTCTCTATTTTTATCCAAAGGATATGACACCCGGTTGCACGGCAGAAGCCTGTAATTTAAGGGACAATTACAAAGCACTTCAGAAGGCAGGCTATGAAATCTTAGGAGTAAGTACTGATAGTGAAAAATCGCATTTGAAATTTATTGAAAAGGAAAAACTCCCTTTTCAACTATTAGCAGACATTGATAAAAAGTTGCATCAAAAGTATGGTACGTGGGTTGAGAAATCCATGTATGGAAGAACGTATATGGGAACTGCGAGAGTGACGTACGTAATTGATGAGACCGGAATCATTAAGGATATTATTGAAAAGGTTGATACAAAAAATCATACTGAGCAGATTCTGAGCACCTCCGTAAAAAGTCCCAAAAATATTATTTCCAGTAAAGAGTCCCTTATTTTAAGCTCGACTCAAAAACCGAGGAAAAGAGCAATTAAAAAGATCACTAAGAAGTAGTTATTGAACTAAAAAAAAGGGTTGGAAATAATCCAACCCTTTTTTTTTCTGATTTAACTTTTTAGTCTACCTCCAATTTCAATGATTTCATTTTCTTTTTAAGCTTTTCAAGTTTAGGAGCATAGATTGATTCTTCATAAACAACCATATCTCCGTATACCGATAATAATCCATAAAGCACTGTCTCCTCATTCGGTTTAAGCGCTTCGCATTTCTCCCAATACGGAACAGATTCTTTTAATTTTCCTTCAATTTGTTGAAACAGTTGAGCACGTTTTTTTAAGTCAACATCCTTTGTTCCAGATATTTCATTGCGCTCTTCTCGCACCTTTCTTACATCCTTATAACTTAGATCGGCTAGATAAGCATAAGAATCATAATGCTCTGGATCAAGTATGATCGTCTCATTAAACCATTTTTTAGCCTCATCAATATTTTTCATTTCATTACAAATACGTCCTAATAGGTATCTTGATCCTACGTCCTTAGGATTTGCTTTAGCTCTCTTTTCCATCAAAGCTTTCGCTTCCGGCAAACGATTCATGACTATGTACATGTCAAACTCGTTGTTAGGAAAATCAGGATTGTTCGGGAACTTCGCAATCATCTCTTTGGCCACTTCAAGGGCCTTTTCATTCTCCTTCTTTTTATCCCTATAAATATTATACTTCTGAATATATGCATCTTGATTCTTGCCTCCCTTTGCATGATACTTGCCTATATATTCTAACGCTTTATCATACTCTTCTGCTTGAGGCGCAAAATAAACTCCGGCATTCATCAACATGGTAGTGTCGTTGGGAACGAAAAACACCACTCTTTCCATGTATTGAAATGCTTTCTTAAAATCTTTGTCAGTCTGATAAGCTTTCAAACTAATGGTTAAATAAGTCTGCGCCAATTTTTCTTCCAGTTTGGCATTGAAAATAGGCAGTCCTTGCTCATCATTTAAATAAGATAATTCCAGTTTGTCCAATTCTTTACTCTTAGTAAATGCCTCCACAGCAACTTGATATGGATTAGGATCAAGTGCTTTAAACTTAACCTCTTTAGTTGTATCGATAGCAGCATAAATCAATCCTTTAAGAAACCATGCTTTTGCGGCATTTTTTGAAGGATTCCCTTTTTTATCCACCATAAATTCCTGACTGGCAATGGTGACATCTATAATGGACTTGGCTTCATCAAATTTTCCCGCTTTCAATGATTTTTCAGCTCGATTTACATTTGGCTTTATCTCTTTCTGTGCAAGCACAGATATTGGAATGAGGAATAGGAGCGCAATAGCAGTCTTTTTCATTTTTTTTCAAGTTT
>JANPBK010000054.1:0-3223 GCA_031430395.1 Cyclobacteriaceae bacterium | reverse complement strand
TTACATTACGCGCAGTGATCATCAATCAAAAAAAGAAGTTTTTACCAGGTATGCAAGCCAATGTTATTCTTTCACATTCCGAAAAGAAGGCCATTGCCCTTCCGGTAGATGCGGTGATACGCGATGCGAAAGGGAGTCATGTTTGGATTCTTGAAAAAGATGGATCCTTCAAATCTCGTATGGTTAAAACCGGCTTAGAGAATTTTGAAAAAATCGAAATCATAGACGGGCTCCACGAAAAAGAAAATGTAGTGATCACCGGAGCATACCTATTGTATAGTGAATTAGTACTTAAAAAAGGCGGTGATCCAATGGCAGAACATCATCATTAAAGGATATAAGAAGTAAGAAGTAAATTATTTATAAACAATTAAACAATAGATCAATGAAAACTAAAAATGTATTTGTAAGTATTATAGCGCTAGCATTTGTTGTATTCGCAGCCTGTTCAGGCAACAAAAAAGAAGCTACTGAAAATCACGAAAGCCATGATCAGATGGATCATGCCAAGGCTGAAGTAATAACTCCAGTTGAAGTAAAGGCCTTCGAAAATGTAGATACATCAATAAAAACGCAACTCAATGGCTTCCTGACAGATTACTTTGCGTTGAATCAGGCATTGATAGAAGATAATCAAGATGGTGCCAAAGCAGCGGCTAAGAAACTATCCGAAACAATAAACAAATTCGACATGGCAAAACTCATAGGCGAACAAATGGATTTCTATCATCTTCAAATTGCAAAAATAAATGAGGGGCTTAAAGGCATCAGCGCAAGTGCAGACATTGAGGAAACAAGAACAGAACTTTCCACTATCAGTGAAGGCATTTATGCCATGGTAAAGGCATATCATCCCAATTCATCAGCACTTTATGTTCAATTTTGCCCTATGGCTAAAAATGGTGCTGGTGCTACCTGGATAAGCAACACGAATGAAATTATTAATCCGTACATGGGGCAACGTATGTTGAAATGCGGAAGAACACAGGAAACACTCTAATCAATAAATCAATAATTAATATGAAAACTAAAATCACAATGCTTTTACTGGTTCTGGGGAGCTGGGGAGCTAATGCTCAACACGATCACGCTGCAAATGCTGGCGAAAAAAAAATAGATGAGAGCAAGACAATATTCAAGGACTCTAAACTTGGAGTTGCCTACGAACACTATCTGCATCTTAAAGATGCTCTTGTTGCATCAAATAACAATGAAGCCATAGGAGGTGCAAACCAATTGCAAAAAGCCCTTAAGGACATCAACGGAGCAACAGCTGCTTTAGAAGCAACATCAAAAATTGCACTTACTTCTGACCTTAAAGAACAACGCAAAGCATTCAGTGCTCTCAGTAACGAAATGGCAACACTTGTCAAAAGTAGTAAGCTCTCAGCAGGCATTCTTTATCTCGAATATTGCCCAATGGCGAATAGCAATACAGGTGCATATTGGCTTTCCAACGAAAAAGAAATTAAAAACCCTTATTTCGGAGATAAAATGCTGAGGTGTGGTTCAGTGAAGGAAACAATTCAATAATCAAGAGTATAAATTTTAACTGTTGAATTTTAACATAAAAATTAACCACTAGAAAAATAGAAATATGGAGCATTCCTCACATCAACACAGTCAATACTTCTGTCCTATGCGATGTGAGAACGACAAGACTTATGCGGAGCCTGGAAGGTGTCCAGTTTGTGGAATGCATTTGATTAAAGTAGGAACTGAAAGTACAGCAGAACAAATAGCCAAAGAACATGCTCTGGCACCCTTGCCAACTATTAACAAAAAGAAAACTGAATCACTAAAACATAAGACCGTCCCCGAAATTCAAAATAGCATTGGCGACTATTATTGCCCAATGTTATGTGAGGGGGATAAGCGATATACCAAGCCGGGAGATTGTCCGGTTTGTGGAATGCATTTAGTAAAGGAACAAAAACTAGCTGCCGATGGTCTAGAGTATACCTGCCCCATGCATCCTGAAGTAATTCGTCATGAGCCGGGAAGCTGTCCTATTTGCGGAATGGATTTAGTTCCTAAAATCATTAAGAAGGAAAACAAGGAAGAGCAGGCTGCCTATCATGCCATGCTTAAAAAATTCTGGATCGCTACTGCGTTTACAATTCCGGTGTTTCTCATTGCCATGGGCGAAATGATGGGTTTACATCTTACAGCAATCGCCACTAAAACGACCTGGGGTTGGATCCAATTCGTTTTATCAACGCCTGTCTTATTTTATTGTAGTCTCGAATTTTTTAAGCGTGGCTATTTATCCGTTATCCGCAGGTCACCAAACATGTGGACCTTAATTTCTCTCGGAGCAGGTTCCGCCTATTTGTTCAGCATCGTTGCCTTAGTATCTCCGGACCTGTTCCCTGATCAATTCAAAATGGACGGTGCCGTGCATCTTTATTTCGAGGCTGCTACCGTCATACTCACATTGATATTATTAGGCCAGGTGCTGGAATTAAAAGCACATGGGAGAACAAACAGTGCCATTCGCGCACTTTTGAATTTGGTACCACCAGAAGCCACTGTCATTAGAGATGGTGTGGAACAAAGAATCCCCCTGGCGCATGTAAAGGTTAATGACCTTTTGAAAATAAGACCGGGAGAAAATATTCCGGTGGACGGCATCGTTACAAAAGGCAATAGTTCAGTCGATGAATCCATGATTACCGGTGAATCTATTTCCGTAGAAAAAAAAGAAGGTGATTCAGTTGTTGGCGGCACTGTAAACGGCACCGGCAGCTTCGAAATAAAAGCCCTAAAGATTGGTGCGGATACATTGCTTGCTCAAATCATTGACATGGTGAATAAAGCAAGCCGCTCGAAAGCGCCTATTCAAAATTTGGCCGATCGGATTTCAAAATTCTTCGTGCCTGTTGTCGTGAGCATTTCAATCTTATCATTCATAACGTGGGCCATTTGGGGGCCCGAGCCTGCCTTAGTATTTGCGTTTGCCAACGCAGTCACTGTTCTGATCATTGCCTGCCCTTGTGCCTTAGGGCTTGCAACTCCGATGTCGGTGATGGTGGGCACTGGGTTAGGTGCTACCGTGGGTGTGTTGATTAAAGAAGCGAAAGTGATTGAAGAAATGGAGAAGGTGAACGTACTCGTTATTGACAAAACGGGGACATTAACAGAGGGGAAGCCTTCCCTTAAATCAGTGAGAACATTTAACCCTGCAAAAAGCGAAGACGAAATTTTACAACTAGCAGCCTCA
>JANPBK010000053.1:0-2556 GCA_031430395.1 Cyclobacteriaceae bacterium | reverse complement strand
TAACTCGCCAACAAATTTTGTGATCCCGGCTGGATTCGAACCAGCGACCTACTGCTTAGAAGGCAGTTGCTCTATCCAGCTGAGCTACGAGACCAGAATAATTTTGAGCGGAGAGGGGGGGATTCGAACCCCCGGTACAGTTTAACCCGTACGACAGTTTAGCAAACTATTGGTTTCAGCCACTCACCCACCTCTCCGTGGAGCTAAAAAAGAACGCAAATATAAGTCAGATTGATCTTAATTCGCTCGATCTTCTATTTTTTTTGAATAGCGTGATTTTATCTAGCACTTTTAGCACAGTAAGACACGTCACTTTTGCTTTAACAGCGCTCCTGTAAGGGCAGCAAATCCCCCCACCAATCCGCCAATTAACGTAGTAAGCACGAATGCATTAAGTGGTAAAAGCTTGTTTACTTTTTCAGTCAGTATGGATTGAGTTGTCTGATCAATGTAATAGGCCATTCCCAGCCAAAGGATCCCCACGCCAATAAAACCAGCGACAAAAGATATACTTGCTTTATTCGATACCCCATAGCCAACGGCTAGTGATCCAATCGCCATCGTCCACCAAGGCAAGAATGTTTGCAGTAAAAAGCAAATAGCTATTGTAATAATTAGTTGGATGATGAATTTCATTTTGACATGGGATTAAGGGTGATGACTGCCAATTCTTTTCCTTTCATTTTATCAGCTTCAGAAGTAAAACTAAACTTCACATAGTTCCCCTCCGTCCATAAGCCGAGCAGATTGTTGTAATAAGGGCTACCTGGGTTTCCGGATTGCCCACCTGGATAAACACCCCATGCATGCACTCCCGTCTTTTCTAAACTAACCACCATCCGCCAACTGGGGCCATTGGATTTTGAATGTGCATTGACGATGCTCCCATTGCCCCCATGTTTGATGTGATAGCTAAACGCTTCCTGGCGCAATAGATGTCCAACGTATCCGTCTTTGTAGTCAGCCCATGTAGGCTCTCCTTTCTTTTCTTCTTTCCATTTCTCGATAACGCCAACACTTTCGCTAAATGACTTTCGGATCACTTCTTTCACCGTTTCCTTTTCTGGTGTGTCGATGATGTCAAAGAAACTCAGATCGGGCTTTTCTTTCATCAATCGGATGGTCATGTATGTGGAAGGTCTTGGCAAAGCTACTTTCGAAACACTGATCTCATCCCATACCATAGGAATAAATGCACGCAACCAGGCTTCATAGTAAGAAGCGCCTTCCGATTCCTTGTTATTATAAAAGTCCCACTGACTTAATTTTTGGAAAGCAACAGACTCAGCTCCTTTCAGTTGAGTACTATCGATATAGCTAAGAAATACAGGTAGACTTTCTGATGCTTTTAGATTGAAATTATCCAATTGTAGCTTCATTAAATCAATCGGTTTGATTTGAGTTAACTCAGCCAATAGTTTATTGATTCTTCTATTGCGGTATTCTTCCCAATTGCTGGCATTGATATAATATGGATAGGTTTGATCTGCCGGATACTGGTTGGCGGAGCTCACAAAACCACGTTTCGGATTTTTATAGGCGATGTTGTGGTCGTTGGGTATAAAAGCATTCCAATCATTCGAAGTTTTAGTGCCATCCAATACAAACTTGCCCTCATTTTTTCTGCGTACCGGGTATTTTCCTTGAATCCTCATGGCAATGTCGCCATCGACACATGCAAACACAAAATTTTGCGCAGGCGATCCGTAATGGTTCAAGGCGTCCATGTAATCATCATGGTTCTTCGCGCGATTGAGTTTATAAAAGGCAATTATTTCTTCAGATGGATCATGAGCAATCCAGCGGAAGGCATAGTGATTCTTTTCATTTTCACCATGAAAGCTTTGGTCAAAAACAACCGGACCATGATGTGTATAAATAACGGTGTCATAAAAAACGCTTTCACCCTTTGGTTGAATTTTCTCAATCACTTTTCGAGTAGGTTTCCATTCACCGTCACTCAAGTATTCATTTTTGTTTTTATCTTTGAATTCGATTTTAAACCAATCCACTAAATCACGTTGCGCATTGGTAACGCCCCACGCAATGGAGTCGTTGAACCCACTGATCACATTGGGGGAGCCTGGAAGAGATGCTCCCATCGAATTAATACCGGGAGCAGAGAGATGAACAACATACCATATAGAAGGAAGATTTAACTCCAGATGAGGATCATTGCAAAGAATCGGAGAGCCAGAAGCGGTTTTAGAACCACTCACTGCCCAATTATTGCTTCCAATTTCATGAGATGTTTTCTCAAAAGGTTTGATGGCGATCAATTCATTAGGTACAGCCAAGGGTAATGAGTCTAATGTTACAGGCTTGAATTTCCAATTGCCGGCATTATCCACAATGGGGTCACTAACGCCTTCATGATCAGGATATAAAAGATCCAGCGTCTCTTTTCCGAATAGCTTTAAAGCATTGGTCATCTCTAAATCTTTCTCACCCATGTTAAGAGTTTTGGCCATGTACTTTAATAACAATCCGGATTTTAGATTAGTCCACAGTTCAGGTTCATAGCCAAGTAATTTATATTCAATGGGTAAAGACTCA
>JANPBK010000052.1:0-3359 GCA_031430395.1 Cyclobacteriaceae bacterium | reverse complement strand
CGTGGCATTAACTTCTAAGTATTCATTATCCTTAAATCTCCGAGCCGTTTCCCGGATGATAGCAAAGGCACGAGGTAAAACCTCAATCAATACTTTTTCTAGCTCTTTATTACGATCCTTCTCAATCAGATCAATCTGGTTGAAAATGGCCTCTTTTTCATTGATATCCTTCTCAGGATCATCGGAAATTTGCTTGTGTAAAGCGGCTAACTGGTCATCAATGGACTTTAGCTTTTGATTGATTTCTTCTTGAATGGATTGAGTCTTTCCCCGCAATTCATCATGAGAAATAGAAATTAGTTTTTCGCCTTCCAGTTTGGTTGCCTCCACTAGAGGCATCATGCGTTTGATATCCTTCTCTGACTTGGTGCCAAATAGTTTGGCGATGAGTTTTAACATAAAATAGTTACTGTTCGATGGTCAATAGTAGTTCTTGGCTCTTGAAAAGGCCGAAAGTTAAGGATTTCAGGGTGCAATTATAGTTCCAGAATGCCTTCAAACACCTTTTTGGCAGGCCCAATCAGGTAAACATCTGTAAACGAGCCATCCTGACTTGATTTAAACTCAACGGAAAGCGTTCCTCCCAATGTTTGAATGCTGACAGGTGAGTGATACCCGTGGAAGCTAGATGCTAAGGCTGCAGCGGTTACCCCTGTTCCACATGAGAGGGTCTCATCTTCTACTCCTCTCTCATAGGTTCGGACATAGATAGTATTATTTGGAAGTAATTGAATGAAGTTAGCGTTTGTACCAGAGGGTTTAAAAGATTCGCTGTATCGGATTTTCCTTCCTTCTTCTACTACCGGAAAATTTTTTGTATCGCTCACTAGCCGGATTAAATGCGGTGAACCTGTGTTGATAAATAGATCATCCCCGATTTTCTTCACCTCTTTTACATTATTCATTTTTAGTTGAACAATCTGGTTCGGAAGCAAATCGGCTTCATGTAGGCCATCATACGCATTGAATGAAGTATGATCGCTAATGATGCCTAATGTATAAGCCATTTTAACAGCTGCTCTACTTCCATTGCCACACAAACTGGGTGAGCCATCGCTATTATAATAAACAAGATTGAAATCTTGGTGAGGGTCTTTTTCGATCAGCATCAAACCATCCGCCCCAATCCCGAATTTTCTGTCACAGATAGTCTTTACCTGATTGATGGAAAAAAAATAATCGTTATTGCGATTATCGATGATCACGAAATCATTTCCGGTAGCTTCGTATTTTTGAAATGGAATTTTCATGGAATCTTGAATCGGAATGTAGGAAACGGTTAATGGCGGTACGAGCAACAAGTATCCAGTATGTTGCATCAAAAGTTACTTCACTTCTTCATAGTCGATATAGTCGCCACCCTTGATGGTGCCATTTCGTTTTTCTTTCTTTGGATCGGCAGAGGAATTGTTATTTTCTGGTTTTCTGTATTGGGTACGCGATTGCTGTGATGCTGCACCGGCACGAAAGAACAATCCGCCTACTTTGTAAAAGAGGTAGGCAATAATCCCAAGACTTAGAAGGAACTTGAACATGGTTAATAAACTAAGAATACGAACACAAAAATAACAATAGAATCAAAAGAACGAAAATAGCAATGGTCAGGTTCCTTTTGTATATCGGATAACCACCTATCAAATTTATATGAATAGACGCAACCTTTGAACTTTTATTGAGTATGATTAATCTGATCTTTAGTCTTGATACGTTGTCCTTAACTCTAAATTATGCTGCGCAATTACCTGAAAATAGCCTTTCGAAGCCTAATCAAGCAAAAAGCGTATTCCGCGATCAATGTATTGGG
Organism: Cyclobacteriaceae bacterium; assembly: GCA_031430395.1. Taxonomy (GTDB): domain Bacteria; phylum Bacteroidota; class Bacteroidia; order Cytophagales; family Cyclobacteriaceae; genus ELB16-189. The sequence goes on along the minus strand of JANPBK010000052.1, from coordinate 1,555 downwards.
TTTAGCCATCAGCATCTCAGCTTGCTTGCTGATTGTCCTTTATGTTCGATACGAACGCTCCTATGACACTTTTTTTCCTGAGGCCGACCAAATTTATAAGATGGCCTTAGAACGCAAGTACCCAAACCACAAAACATTTTATGCATTAGTTCCGCATTCATTTGCGAAGTCAATTCAACAAGATTTTCCTGAAGTGGAACATGTGCTGCATATTTTTGGACCCAATAAGAATTCGGTTTTAACCTATAAAGTCAGCGACTCTGAGATCAAAACTTTTGAAGAGAACTACTTCTTACTTGCTGACTCTTCTTTCTTTCATTTTTTTGATATTGAATTAGTAAAGGGTGATAAAAAAACGGCCTTGTTAAAGCCAAGTCAAGTGATCATTTCTGAGTCTACGGCAGAAAGATATTTTGGAAAAGAAGATCCCCTTGGGAAAATTATTGGAGGTGATTTTGGTGAAACAAAAGTTTCAGGCGTCTTTAAAAACCTTCCTTTAAGTACACACTTACGTTTTGATTTTGTTGGTTCATTAGCCGGACCTCAATTCAAGCAATTTATCAATCAAGAGAACTACACCAGTTTCGATTCTCATACTTACATCAAACTTAAAGCAGGTGCTGATGCTAAGGCTCTTGAAGCTAAATTTCCAAAAATGGTGGACACGTATGCAGCAGGTCACATTGAGCATGATCTGGGAAAGTCTTGGGAGGAATATAAAAAAGCCGGGAATGGGTATCGCTATTTTTTACAACCATTGAAAACAATTCATCTGGATCCAACCAATTTGGAATTTACCATCACACCTGGAGGCAATGGTAAATATGTTTACATTCTATCTTTTATAGCATTACTGATTTTGGTGATTGCCTGCATCAATTTTATGAATTTGGCAACTGCACGATCTGCTGAACGAGCGCGCGAAGTTGGAGTTAGAAAGGTAATGGGTTCTGTGAAGCAGCAATTAGTTGGGCAATTCTTGACAGAATCCATTTTACTTTCGCTCATTGCAACGATCCTAGCCATAGGACTCGCCATCTTACTTTTACCTGCCTTCAATAACTTGATTGAGAAGCAACTAGTATTGACTTTCACTTTTGAGGTAGTGATGAGTTTACTTGGCTTTGCTTTGCTGGTAGGAATCCTTGCCGGTATTTATCCGGCTTTTGTATTGAGCAGTTTTAATCCGGTGGTTGTCATGAAAGGAAATTTTGGAGGCAACACCAAAGGCGCCTGGTTAAGAAATGGGTTAGTGGTTTTTCAATTTTTGATTTCCATCATACTGATTGTGGGCACGGTGGTAGTTGGTCAACAAATGAAGTTTATGCAGCACAAGAATTTGGGATTTGATAAGTCGCAGATGCTAATGGTGGGGAGAGCATTTTTGTTGGAGAAAAAGACGGAATCTTTTATGGAAGAGTTAAAGCGGATGCCCGAAGTAGAAACGGTTGCAGGTACCAGTTCACGAATTGGAAACAGGGATGATGTTTTTGGTGATCAATTTCAGCCAGAAGGCTCTACCGAAATTCTTACGGTCAAGTCGATGGTCATCGAT
>JANPBK010000051.1:0-7394 GCA_031430395.1 Cyclobacteriaceae bacterium | reverse complement strand
AGGCAACACATTTAATGGACCCGCGAGCATCATCAATAATAGTACTTCTGATATAATGTTGGAAGTAGTGAGTGGTGGTACCTACAATGGTAATGTGACCTTCACCAATACGAATTCATCCAGTATTCGTGTGGCCTTTTTTGGTGCTACTACATTCAATGGAAATATTATTGTTAATAGTACAGCAGGCACAGGTATTAATTTTTGCGAAAGCGCATCTGCAACAGCGACACTTAATGCGGGAACTATTACAATTGGTGGATCAGGATTTTCAACCGGGACATTAAATCTAGTGCGCTTCACGCAAGTAGGCGCCATTAATCAAACATTGAATACGTTTACTGGAACAGCTAATTTAACAGTAGGGCCTTCCTCAACTTTTGGTGGTAATGTAGATTTTAGAGCACCGCAAATTTTGCTTAATGGATGTACGTATGGTGGAACAGCCACCATTGAAAAAACAGGAGCAACCGACAATGCCGGAATTGGAGGCAATATATTCACAGGCATAGCAACGATTACTAATAGTGGTACCGGCTACCTGATGACAGGGAATGGGACACGAGATCAATTCTTAAGTACTGCGACATTTAATAACACAGGTAGCTACCGGATGTATTTTGGTCATAACCACCCCGGTCAAACGACTACGTTTGCTTCCGATCTTACTTTAACCTCGAACAAAACGGGAGGTGTTGATCAGTTTTCATTTCTGATTGCTGAAAATGGAACTTCTGCCATATCCATTACAGGAAACCTTTTGATTAATTGTGCAGGTGCTATTAGAAGTGATCATCGATTACTGAACGGAGTAGGTTCATTAGCAACGTATAATGGGACGGTCACTATTAATGAGACCAATACGAACGCGTCAACGGTAATACAAATGGGCACAAACGGGACATCTACCTATAATGGAAATATTATTGTTTCCAACACTGGAGGTGCTGCCGGCATCACATTCAATGCAAACGTGGCCGCTACTTCAACATTAAACGGCTCAATATCAATAGCAGGTGGATTCTCCAGTGGGACTTTAAATCTATTTCGTTTAAATCAAGTTGGTGCCCTTGCACAAAATCTTACGCTTACCAACAACGGAACAATATTAGCAGTTGGTCCCAATTCAGAATTTGATGGAGATGTGAATTTTGTCTCTCCTCGTCTTTTACTAAATGGAACCATTTACCAAGGCACCGCGTACTTAGAAAAAATTGGGACCACCAATGATGATGGAAATGGAGGGAACACTTTCAATAGCACCAGCACCATTGTTAATACAGGAAGCGGATATCTTCTTACCGGTAATGCAGGCGCAGACATTTTCAATGGAGCGTTGACCATTACAAATACAGGAAGCAACTATATTTACCTCGCCCATAACATAGCAGGTAATCAATTTAACAACAATATTACACTCAACAATACAGGCAGCGCTTTAGGTATTCGTTTTTCTAACAATGTGACGGGTTCATCTACTTTTAGTGCTGGAGTAGCTAATAAGATTTTAGTAGGAACAGGTTTTGGCACAGGGGAATTAGGCTTGAGACGATTTACTCAGACAGGGACTTCCGCACAGGCACTTACGTTAACCGGCAATGCTCAATTGGTAGTAGGGCCAACTTCTCAATTCGATGGAGCTGTGACTTTTATTTCTCCACGATTACTATTGAATGGCACAACGTTTAATGACATAGCGTATCTGGAAAAAAATGGAGCGACCAATGATGATGGCAACGGAGGGAATGTATTTAATGCATTGGCAACAATCGTTAACTCAGGCAGTGCTTATATCAGGACAGCCGTCACCACTGCAGATATCTTTAATGCGAATTTAATTCTGATCAATTCTGGAGCTTCTACGATTCGATTGGCAGATAATGTTGCAGGCAATCAATTCAACGGCAACATTGAAGTAAACTCCACATTTGGAGGAGGTATTTATTTTGGTAACAACGCAGCAGGCACTTCTACATTGGCTGCAGGCAAAACGATTGCAGTAGGAACTACAGGAGTAATCAGCGGAGACATTCGTCTCATCCGATTCACACAAGTCGGCCCTACAGCCCAAACACTTGATCTAAGCGGAATTGCAATCTTAACATTAGGACCTAGTTCAACTTTTGGTGGCGATGTGGATTTTAAGGCACCTCAGCTTTTATTAAACGGGACAACCTATAATGGCACAACTTTTACCAGACTGGAGAAAAAAGGAGCTACCGATAATGCAGGAAATGGAGGAAACATATTTAACAGCCCCACCACTACGCTCACCGATTCCGGAAGTGGTTATTTATTAACTGCGAACACTACTCTCGATATATTTAACACTAACCTTACAGTAACCAACACCGGCTCTAGTATTATTTACCTGGCACATAATGTGCCAGGGTCACAATTCAATGGTGATATTTCATTTAATTCTACTTTGGGAAGTGGAGGAGTATATTTTGCTAATAATGTGGGCGGAAACGCGACACTTGGAAATGGTGCTTCACTTTTGGTAGGAGGTTTAGGCTATAGCAGTGGTGAACTCCGCTTTAGGAGATTCACGCAAATTGGCAATGCAAATCAAACCTTACTCTTGACTGGAACTGGTCTTTTACGTATTGGCCCAACATCAACTTTTAATGGTATTTTGGATTTTAGAGCTCCTCGTATTTCGCTTGATGGCTGTATATATAATGGCATAACCTATATTGAAAAGACCGGAGCCACCAATGACGACAGTAGTGGTGGAAATGTATTTAATGGAACCACAACTTTAGCCAATTCAGGCAGTGGTTGGTTTAGAAATGCGGTTACAACACTTGATAGTTTTAATGGCAATCTAACGTTAACGAACACTGGCTCGGCTACCATCAGAATGGCGGACAACATCCCTGGAACTGTTTTTAATGGAAACTTAATTGTCAATTCTACAAATCCTACTGCGGGAAGTGGGATCTATTTTTGCAATAATAGTGTAGCTGCTACAGCTACGCTGGCCACGGGCTTAACCATTTCCGTGGGTGTCACAGGTTTTACTGCTGGTGAACTTAGACTTAGTAGATTTACCCAAACTGGAAGTACCAATCAAAATCTAGTTCTTGCCGGAACTTCGATTTTACAATTAGGAGCCACTTCCACATTTAATGGAAATGTGGATTTTAGATCTCCACAGTTATTCTTGAATGGAACAACTTTTAACGGCACGGCCTATCTGGAAAAAACAGGTGCTACAAATAATACCGGCACCGGTAATAATATTTTTGCTTCTACTACCTCGATCGTAAATAGTGGTACAGGGGTATTGCGCACGAATGGAAGTAATACCTTCAATGGAACGACAACTATTTTGAATAGCAGTTCAGCTGACCTACTACTTGAATTAATCACAGGAAGTACTTACAATGGGGATGTAACTTTTACCAATACAGGAAGCTCAAATATTCGTGTTGCCTTTCTAGGGACTACAGCATTTAATGGAAATGTACTAGTGAATAGTACTTCAGGTATTGGAATTTATTTTGCCGAGAGTGTTGCAGCTACAGCTACGTTGGCTGCAACTAAAACAATTTCTGTTGGGGGAACTGGTTTTACAGTCGGTGAACTTCGTCTACAACGATTCACGCAAGTGGGGGCTACAGCACAGAGTCTTACGTTAACAGCAGGATCCACGTTTAGAAGTGGGCCTTCTGCCACTTGGAATGGCAGCCTTACTGTATCATCGTCAATTTTATATTTAGATGGCTCTACACTCAATGGGGCCACGAATGCAATAACTAAAACAGGCGGAACGATAGATCCAAGTGTTGGTGGAAATATTTTTGGAGGGAGCACCACATTTACAAATTCAGGTACAGGTACTTTTAGATTTGCCAATGCAACAACAGATGATTTTACCGGGGATGCTATTTTTAATCAAGCAAGTGGCTCGATTCAGCCTGCCTATAATATAGCAAGTACATTCCGAGGTAATGTATCTGTAAATGGCTCAACGGTTATTACATTCGGCTCAAATAATGGGACCATTACTTTTGCCGGAGGCAATACGCAAACCGTTAATCGGCTAGGCTCCGCTTCCCCTGTGTTTAGAAGACTTTTGATGAGTAAATCCGCTAATGCTGTATCGTTGAATACTGATGTAAGCGTGACAACCAACGCTACCTTTACAACAGGCGTATTGAATACGACAGCAACCAATATCATTAATTTTGCTAATGGATCTACCGTTACCGGAGGTTCGAATGCCAGTCACGTAGATGGGCCAGTGACTAAAATAGGCAATGCTGTCTTTTCTTTTCCGACAGGGGACTTAGGTATTTATCGACCTCTGTCTATCACCTCTCCTGCAGTTGCTACGGATGCATTCCGCGCAGAATATTTTAAAACTACTCAGCCTTATGGAGCTACCTATGCTGCAGGGATTCAAACAGTAAGTACGTGCGAGTACTGGTTGCTAAATCGTACAGTAGGCGCATCGAATGTAAATGTTACGCTAAGCTGGAACTCACCAGATTGTACAGCTCCTTATATTACGGATCAGACTACATTATTGGTTGCACGTTGGAATGGAGCCTCTTGGGTAAATCACGGAAACGCGAGTACAACCGGAAATGCTACCACAGGCACTATTACTTCTTCGGTGTTGACTAGTTTTGCCCCCAATCCAAGTCCAATAACATTAGGCTCTACTACATTAAGCAACCCTTTGCCAGTTGAATTAATAGACTTTTCCGCCAATGTCAATAGTGGCCAGGTGGATTTGAAGTGGACGACTGCGAGTGAACTCAATAATGATTATTTTTCTATACAACGTTCTGTGGACGGGTTTGAATATGTTCAAATTGGTCGAGTCGATGGTGCAGGAACAACCAATCAGCAAAAGGAGTATAAGTTTACAGATAAGACCCCTATTGAAGGTCAATCTTATTATAGGCTTAAACAAACTGATGTAGATAAAAAGGCAGCTTATTCTAATGTCGTTATCGTGGACTTACTGCATCCAAATGATTTTAGTTTGCACCCAAATCCTACTGAAATAGGTACAATAGTAACATCTAATTCTTCAGGCGATTTTATTATATTAAATAGTCTAGGGTCTGTTGTGTTAAAGATCTCCAATACCAATAAATTGGATGTTTCCACTTTGTCTCCTGGGGTTTATATCATTCGAAATGGTAGAGGGAAAACGCAAAAACTAATTATAAAGTAAAATACAATTGGCGGAATAAAAAGTAGGCCTAAGGTCCGCTTTTTGCAGGTTGACTAGACATTATTGAACCAAGGAGAGGGCGAGTTTAATATGCTTCTTCTAACATAAATTAACTTGCTTGAGCCATCTCCCAGCCAATGATACTTTTCTTGCGGGTAGCATTCCAGCGATATTCTCCAAGAATTCCATCCTTTCGAATGACGCGATGACACGGAATTAAATAAGCGATGTGGTTAGCGCCTACAGCCGAACCTACCGCCTGCATGGCTTTTGGATTTTGTATTTTCTCGGCTATTCCTTGATACGTGGTTACGCTCCCTAATGGCAACTGCAATAGTGCTTGCCACACTTTTACTTGAAAATTGGTGCCCTTTACAAATGCATGTAATTTTTTTGATTCGGAATTGTGATCAAAAATTGAATTGATAACGTCAGCTGTTAATTCTTGATCGTGATGAAAGATGGAGTGATGCCAATGTTCTTTCATTTTTTCTATTTCATATTTAGGGTCTTCATCGTTCGTGATAAAAGAAAGCCAGCAAACGCCTCGCTCTGTTACGCCAATTAGAGAAAGCCCAAATAGTGTTTCGTGAATACCATACTCCATTTGTATACCCGAGCCATGCTGTTTGTATTCTTGTGGAGTGACTGCCTCTAGTGTAGTAAATAAGTCATATACTCGAGATTGACTGGAAAGACCAGCGGCCTCAGCAGCATCTACTAGATTTTTGCTTTGCGCTAATTTGCTTTTTAGAAAATCAACAGTTAGGAATTGCAGAAAGCGCTTTGGGCTGATACCTGCCCAGGCTGTAAAAATTCGTTGAAAATGAAATGGGCTAAGATGCACTTTCTCTGCCACCTCATCCAACTCTGGCTGGCGCTGAAAATTTTTTTCCAGGTACTGAATAGCCTGCTCTATTCGCAGATAATTGATTTTGTCTTCGATCACCATCATAAAGATATTGTTTTTTGATGGATCAAAATTGGTGTTTCAGTCATTACTGTTCAACCTGTTTCTTGCTGAATTATATGACATTCGGGATCAAGTGTTGACCGCATTGGAAAAGGGAAAGAAAGTAGAAGATATGCCAGCCTTGGGCATTACTGATAAATATGATGCTGAATTAGGAAAAGGATTCTTAAAAGGCAAAGACTTTGTAATGTTGGCTGCGGAAGAGTTGAAATTATTGTTGCCAATTAAGAAGTAGCACTCATTTTCCAACTGATGTAGGAGTTTTTCATACAATGCCCACATGGCCTGTAACCTAAATCAGATGCCTCTTGCTGACTTGTGAAGAAAATGCGATTTTCTTTTCTCATTCGTTTGCCTGAACTACAACCAAGGTTACCGAAGATTTTTAATTTACTGTTTCCAGCGAAAGTTATCTTCTTGCTTTTTAGGAGTTTCTTCAACTCTTCCTTTGTCAACTTATCGTGCGCGATCATTTGCTAGATTTCAATCAAAGAATCAAGTGGCATCGTGAAAAATAATCCCTAGCGCATAGCGTTCTCCACTTTTGAGTTGACTTACCCCATGCTTCATGTTTGCTTTATAGTATCCTTTCGTCCCTTTTATAGGTCGGAAGTTAGTTGTGAATATAAGCGCATCTCCTTCATTGAGCTGGATTACTTCTGCCTTAGATTGTGCGCGCGGAATTTGTTCAACTAACACAAATTCACCACCTTCAAAATCCACCCCTGTTTGACTTAATGGAATAACTGCTTGTAGAGGAAAATATACTCCCCCATACAAATCCTTATGAAGGGTATTAAAGCCTCCCGTTTCATAGTGGAGTATTAATGGGGTTGGGCGCAATTGGCCATTTTCAACACATTTATTAATGAGTTCTTGATGCTGTAGTGGGAATTGCATTTCCTTCGAAAGTTTTTTCATCCATTCATTAGCAATTATAGCCAAGGGCTCATACAACTTGGTCCGAAGGTACTGTATGAGCGGGGGTAAAGGATACGAATAGTATTTGTATTCTCCATTCCCAAATCGATAGCGTTGCATATTAATAGTGCTCCGATATGAATTATCTTCATCATACAAAAGTCGAAAATCTTTACATTCTTCCTTTGATAGAATGGAAGGAATAATAGCATATCCCATTTCATTGAGAGAACGGTAAATATTATTCCAGAGAATTTGAGTCAGATCAATCATTATGTAAAAATCGTATTGGTGATGATACTA
>JANPBK010000050.1:0-16679 GCA_031430395.1 Cyclobacteriaceae bacterium | reverse complement strand
TATCCGCTCATATCAACAACGAAGCGGTGGCATTGTGTGTAGAGAATTCTATGGGTGTTGAAGTTAGCGATCGTGTGAAATACATTCGCACCATTTTCGCTGAACTCACCCGCATTGCTTCTCATCAATTGTGGTGGTGTGCATTTGGCATGGACTTGGGTGCGCTGACCACTTTCTTCTACGGCCTGCGCGATCGGGAAAAAATACTCGACATCTTCGAAGAGACTACAGGAAGTCGACTGACCCAAAGCTTTATTACACCCGGTGGATTGATGGCCGATGTGCATCCTAATTTTCAAAAGCAGATTAAAGAATTCATTACCTATTTCAGAAAAAAACTTCCGGAATACGATCAGCTTCTCACAGGAAACATCATCTTCCGTGAACGCACTCAGGGCATTGGCATCATGAGTAAAGAGATGGCCATTGATTACGGAGTAACAGGGCCCAGCGGTCGCGGCTCCGGCTTTCATTGCGATATTCGAAAGATTGCTCCCTATAGCGCTTATCCTTTTGTGAAATTTAAGGAAAGTACGTTCACTGCTGGTGATACCTATTCGCGCTACCTCGTTCGCATTGCAGAAATGTGGGAGTCGTTGAATATTTTAGAGCTGCTGGTCGATAATATTCCGCAAGGCTCCATCATGCTGGAGTTGAAGGCCATCAAGGCACCTAAGGGAGAATTCTATCAGCGTGTAGAAACAGCTCGAGGTGAATTGGGCGTGTATATCATAAGCGATGGAGGTCCCTCGCCTGCGCGTATTAAATTCCGTACTCCAAATTTTTCAAACTTGTTTGTGATCAATAAACTGGCAGCTGGGCATAAGATTGCGGATCTCGTTGCCATCAGTGGTTCATTGGATTTAGTCATCCCGGATATAGACAGATAATATGTACGACTTCACCCCTCTCATCGATTCTATCACCAGCTACCTGAATGAAACGTTTTCTCCATTCTGGGCCGGGTTGATTATGATGGTGTCATTGGGTGTAGTACTGTTACTCTTTTACGCGGTGTTAGGTTTATATCTGGTGTATGCTGAGCGAAAAATTTGCGCGCGGATGCAAAATCGGATGGGCCCTAATCGGGTTGGTCCGATGGGGATCTTTCAAACCATCGCTGATTTAATCAAGTTGCTATTGAAAGAATTGATCTTTATCCGCAATGCGGATAACTTCTTATTCAACATTGCGCCATTCATTGTCATCGTAGCATCCATCATGGCCATCGGCTCCATTCCATTTGCCAAGGGCTTACAAGCGATCGATCTAAATATCGGTGTATTATATATTCTGGCGATCTCATCCATGGGTGTCATTGGAATTTTATTAGCTGGATGGGCCAGTAACAGTAAATATTCTGTGATTGGTGCTATGCGAAGTGGAGCTCAAGTAATTAGTTATGAGTTGTCGGTGGGTCTTGCACTCTTATGCATCATCACCTATGCAGGCTCCATGCAATTTTCGGAAATCATTGCTTCCCAACAAGATGGTTGGTGGCTTTTCAAAGGACACATTCCGGCATTCATTGCTTTTGTTATTTACCTCATTGCAGGCACCGCAGAAACCAACCGCGGACCTTTTGATTTAGCGGAAGCAGAGTCAGAACTTACGGCAGGATTCCATACCGAATATTCCGGTATCAAATTCGCCTTCTTCTTCCTCGCGGAATACATGAACATGTTCATTATTGCCGCCATTGCTACTACGATGTTCTTAGGTGGATGGCTTCCTTTCCATCTCTTTCAATGGCATGGATTTAATCTGGTGATGGATTTCATCCCGCCTGTTTTCTGGTTCTTTGGCAAGACTGCCTTTATCATCTATGTAATGATGTGGTTCAAATGGACTTTCCCGCGCTTGCGCATCGATCAGTTATTAGCATTGGAATGGAAATATCTATTACCCATTAATCTGATGAATTTAATTCTCATCGCATTTTTAACACTTATGCAATGGCATTTTTGAAAACGATAAAAGAAGTTGGACATTACTTTTATGAAATCTACGATGGAGTAACTTCACTCGTTCGCGGCATGAAAGTAACAGGATCTTACTTTGTAAGACCAAGTACAATTGTAACACAACAATACCCGGAGAATCGTGCTACCCTTAAAATGTTCGACAACTTTAAGGGAGAACTGGTGCTTATTCACGATGAAAATAATCACCATTCCTGCGATGTCTGCAACACGTGCGCCAGAAAATGCCCTAACGGTTCGATTGAGATTATTTATAAAAAAGTGGAAGGCGCGGATGGTCGCAGCAAAAAAATATTGGACAAGTACGTTTATCATCTTGATACCTGTTCCTTTTGTGGATTATGTGTTCCCTCCTGTGATGCCTTTGCTATTAAATTCGATCAGAAGTTTGAACATGCAGTTTTCGATCGAAGTAAACTTATCAAAGTGTTAAACAAACCAGGCTCCTCTTCTAAAGCTGATAAAGAATGACAGGACCCAAAATCATATTTTTCATATTGGCCGCAAGTATCGTGACGTTCTCTATTCTTTCTGTTACAAGCAGAAGAATCCTTCGTGCTGCAATCTTTTTACTATTTGTGCTGGTCGCCATGGCAGGTTTATACTACATGATGAATTTTCAATTTTTGGCTGCGGTACAATTAATACTGTATGCCGGAGGCATTGTTGTGCTTATCATCTTTTCGATCCTCTTAACAAGTCAGATCAATAGCAAATTGGATCGTCCAAAAATGAGTCACCTGATAGCTGGTATAGTGACTGCTGTAGGTGGAATTGTCTTAGCGGCTATCACCATTTTACAATATACATTTCATCCAACAACCGAATCTCCAATTGGTACAGACATGCGCACCATTGGCATTCAACTGTTAGACACTCAAATAACCGGTTATGCCCTGCCCTTCGAGGTCATCAGTATTTTGTTATTGGCAGCGCTGGTGGGATCCATTTTTATAGCACGCAAACACAACACATGAACTTACAAGCCGAAATACCACTCGATTATATGATTGTGCTTAGCACTATTGTTTTCTTCGTTGGATTATTGGGTGTCATCATCCGCAGAAATCTAATCTCCATGCTGATGGGTGTTGAACTAATGTTGAATGCGGTGAACATTAACTTCGTAGCCTTCAACCATTATCTGTTTCCACATCGACTGGAAGGACACTTTTTTGCCTTGATTGTGATGGCCATAGCTGCAGCCGAAGCTGCCATTGCCATTGCGTTAATCATTAACATCTACAGACAATTTGCCACAGTTAATGTGGATGATGTAGACGAACTCAAATACTGATCAGCATGGACTATTCATATACACTTCTCATTCTACTTCTCCCCTTTTTGCTGTTTCTGTTCATTGGATTGATAGGGAATAAAATGAAGCCCCAACTTTCCGGTGTGTTGGGAACAACAGGGTTACTCGTTATTACAGTCTTATCTTATTTTACGGCATTCAATTATTTTACAAATAAAACGGGTGAAGCCTTTAAGGCGATCGAAGCCTTTCAATTTCTTTGGTTGCAATTCACAGATAAACTAATCATACATCTTGGTATACTACTAGATCCTCTATCTGTGATGATGCTGGTCGTCATCACCACAGTTTCCTTAATGGTTCATATCTACAGTATGGGCTATATGAAAGGCGAAGTGGGATTTGCCCGATCGTATTCTTTTCTTTCTCTCTTCACTTGTTCAAGGTTGGGGTTAGTGCTGGCTACCAATATTTTCCAGATGTATATCTTTTGGGAATTGGTGGGTGTATCTTCCTACTTACTGATTGGATTTTACTACGAACGACCTTCTGCTGTGGCTGCTGCGAAGAAAGCATTTATTGTCACCCGCTTCGCAGACTTAGGATTTCTGATTGGTATTCTCATTCTGTCCTTCTACACCAACACATTTGATTTTAATCTGCTTACATCTGATGATGGGCCAGCTATTGCGCAGCCCGCTACTGCGGTTTTTATGGGATTGTCCGTTACAACCTGGGCCATGTTGCTCATCTTCATGGGCGGTGCGGGAAAATCGGCCATGTTCCCGTTGCATATCTGGCTGCCCGATGCCATGGAGGGTCCTACTCCTGTATCAGCGTTGATCCATGCCGCAACGATGGTTGTAGCAGGTGTTTATTTGGTCGCCCGTTTATTTCCCATCTATCACTTCACCTCTCCCGATTCATTGAATGTAATTATGTATGTGGGAAGCTTCACGTCACTTTTCGCAGCAATAATCGCCTGTACTCAATTAGACATCAAACGAGTGTTGGCATTTTCAACGCTCTCACAGATCGGTTATATGATGGTGGCATTGGGAGTATCAGGATATGGAAGCGAGGGCCTTGGGTATATGGCCTCTCTATTCCACTTATTCACACATGCTTTCTTTAAAGCACTATTGTTTCTTGGTGCCGGGTCCGTCATTCATGCTGTACATAGCAATCTGATGACAGAAATGGGCGGATTAAAAAAATACATGCCCATCACACACATCACATTTTTAATTGCATGTCTGACCATTGCAGGCATTCCTCCATTGTCAGGATTTTTCAGCAAAGATGAAATACTGGTCGCTGCATTTGAACATAATAAGATGGTGTTTGCCGTTCAATGGCTAGTTGCAGGCCTTACTGCCTTTTATATGTTCCGTTTATACTTTAATATTTTTTGGAGTAGTAATCGGGAGTATCACCATACGCCACATGAATCACCAGCCTCAATGACGATACCGTTGATCCTACTCGCAGTGGCTTCCATCTTTTCGGGATTTGTTCCCTTTCATGACCTCGTCACCACAGACGGCCTTCCATTGCAAACCGAATTTCACGCGATGATTGCGGTACCCTCCGTAGCAATAGCCGTTGTCGGCATCATTTTTTCCGCAATGCTTTACTTCCGAAAAAACCCTAAACCGGAATCTATCGCAACTAGCTTGAGTGGTATCTATACTTTCGTTTACCATAAATTCTATATCGATGAAGTATATCTTTTCATTACACACAACATCATCTTCCAATTTATCTCTCGGCCGGTTGCCTGGTTCGATCGTCATATTGTAGATGGAACGATGAATCTCATCGGAAACACCACGGTATTTTTCTCGGGTGCAATTAAGAGAATGCAATCAGGACACGTGCAATGGTATATCTGGTATTTTACATCGGGTGCGTTATTACTGGTGTTGTTGATCTTGTATCTAAACTAGCGAGCATGAACCCATTACTATTATTATTGCTCATCCCTTTGCTTACGGTGATAGGTATTGCTTTGGCAAAAGGTACGAAGCAAGTGAGGCTGGTGTCTGCCATCGGTATGAGTGCTCAGTTGTTATTTGCATTCGTTTTGCTTTTCCTCTTTTACAAAGAACGCAATACGGGTAATACAGAGGACATGCTTTTTGTTTCGTCAACCATGTGGTATGAATCCTTTAACATCCAATTAAAATTTGGCGTGGATGGCATTTCCGTTTCAATGATATTACTAACAGCGATCGTAACCTTCGCAGGCATATTTGCCTCCTGGCAGGTGGAATCCCTTTCAAAAGAATTTTTTATTTCACTTATCATCCTGGCAACGGGAGTATTCGGATTTTTCATTTCGCTGGATTTATTTACGATGTTTCTTTTTTATGAGATGGCTGTGATCCCCATGTACCTGCTCATTGGCATCTGGGGCAGCGGGCCGAAGGAATATTCCGCCATGAAGCTTACGCTAATGCTGATGGGAGGATCAGCGCTATTGCTCGTTGGGCTTCTCGGAATTTATTTTAACTCAGCCCCCGATGGAGGCAGGCTTACCTTTGATTTGACAGAGATAGCGAAAGTTCATATTCCTCTCGCGGCTCAATTGTTCTTCTTTCCTTTTACGTTCATTGGCTTCGGCATACTTGGCGCACTTTTTCCATTTCACACCTGGTCACCTGATGGGCATGCCTCTGCGCCAACAGCCGTGTCGATGTTACATGCCGGGGTATTAATGAAGCTTGGTGGTTATGGTTGCTTTCGAGTAGCCATGTATCTTCTACCGGAAGCGGCACATGAATTGGCATGGATATTTATCATACTCACATCCATTAGTGTAGTATACGGTGCCTTTGGAGCTATCTGGCAAAAAGATTTGAAATACATCAACGCCTACTCTTCTGTTAGTCACTGTGGCTTGGTTTTGTTTGCCTTATTGATGATGAATGAGACCGCGACAACCGGTGCCATTTTGCAAATGATTTCACATGGGCTGATGACTGCTCTCTTCTTTGCCTTAATTGGAATGATCTATGGACGAACTCATACTCGTATGATCAATGAGATGGGTGGACTCATGAAAGTAATTCCATTCTTATCAGTAGTCTATGTGATTGCAGGTTTGGCTTCATTGGGATTGCCTGGATTGAGTGGTTTCGTTGCCGAGATGACGATTTTTGTTGGATCATTTCAGCACACCGATACGTTCCATCGGGTAGCAACCATCGTGGCCTGTTCATCGATCGTAATTACAGCAGTTTATATTTTGCGCGTAGTTGGTATTTTATTACTCGGTCCCATTACGAACAATCACTATCTGGAGCTTAAAGATGCTCAATGGTTTGAAAAACTTAGTACGGTTACGTTAGTTAGTGCGATTGCCATCATTGGATTAACCCCGTTTTGGTTGTCGGATCTGATACGTGAGCCATTGGCACATATGATTCAAAACCTAACAAACCTCTAATGAACTGGTCCGTAATATCGAGCATGCGATTGGAAGTCTTACTGACCATCATGGTCTTGTATCAACTCATTGCTGATTTATCGGAAAAAGAAAATAAACGCTCGGTCATTAACTTTACCATCTTCTTTTTTTCAGTTATTACAATCATTGGGTGGCTACCGTCTGCAAATGCTAATCTCTTTGGCAGTATGTATATTCAAGATGAGCTGCGTATTCTCTTAAAGAATATTTTAAATATCTCGACCCTCATCATTTTATTGCAATCGACCGGTTGGCTAAGCAAATCAGAAAATCAATCGAAAACGGGTGCGTTCTACCTTTTGATTTTCTCTACTCTCATGGGAATGTATTTTATGATCTCTGCCGGAGATTTTCTAATGCTGTATTTAGGACTAGAGCTAGCCACACTTCCATTGACCATCTTGGCCGCCTTCGATAAAGGAATCAGACGTTCCGCAGAAGCAGGCATCAAATTATTGATGTCCTCTGCCGTTTCATCTGCCGTTCTGTTGTTCGGACTTTCTTTAATGTATGGAGTATATGGCACTCTTCATTTTTCGGAGATGGCGTTGTTAACGGATGCCAGCACTGTATCCATCGTAGCACTCATTTTCTTTATCGCTGGATTAGGTTTTAAGCTTTCATTGGTTCCATTCCATCTATGGACTGCCGATGTATACGAAGGTTCGCCTCTTCCGATTACTTCTTATTTCTCGGTAGTCTCGAAAGGTGCTGCGTTGTTTACGCTCATGTTAGTACTGTATCGCATATTTGGCCACCAATCAAAAGAATGGACATTAACAGCCTACTTCTTAGCTATCTCTTCCATGGTTGTTGGTAATCTCTTTGCCCTACGGCAGAAGAACTTGAAACGATTCATGGCTTTCTCTTCTATCACTCAGGCTGGGTTTATGATGCTGGGTTTTGTAAACAGCGATACACTGGGGATGACGACAGTAATTTACTTCATGCTAATTTACTCGTTTTCAAATCTTGCAGTATTTGGTGTACTGTCGATAGTGACGAATGCTACGGGTAAAGAAAGTATGGATGACTTCAATGGTTTTTATGCAACTAATCCAAGATTAAGCCTAGTACTTTTACTAGCATTATTCTCCTTAGCCGGCATTCCACCGGTAGCAGGTTTCTTTGGCAAATTCTTTTTATTCACAGCTGCTGCATCGAAAGGCATGTTTGTATTAGTATTTATTGCTGTCATCAATGCCACTGTTTCACTTTACTATTACTTGTTGGTCGTAAAAGCGATGTTTATTAATGTGAATGACAAACCCATCCCATGCTTGTCTACTTCATGGTATGAAAAGGCGGCATTCTCGATTTGCTTTTCAGGTATCATGATGATCGGATTCATCAGCGCTATCTACAATTACGTGATGAAAGTTGTGGGTTAATACTAAGAAACGATAAATGCTATTGCATCTGGCCCTATCAAGAAATCTTAATTTTATTTCTTTTCCGCACAGGTTGAACTTCAAGCATTGCAATACTGTCAGCAAGTAATTCTCCCATACTGGTAGATTTGAGAAACCGTGAATCTTGATAAAGCTCAGACAATTCGATTCGAAGCATCGCGATGTTTTCTTCCGATGAAAGGATTTCTCTTTTCATCGATGCTAGCAAATGAGTAAGCTGTTCAGAAGAAGCCTTAACCCTTGTTAAAATCCTTGTTCGCTCCTCCTTTTGATACTGAAGCTCCAAGACAGGAGACATACTCTTAAAACCTAAATTCAGAATCGGATTGTTTTCTTTAAAATACTGAGGCATGTATATTTTCACGCTCCCTTCATAACAATGTTGATCAAAATCGATAGCGCGCAAGCGAAAATACAATTCGTCAAAGTCTGGAATTATTTCCACCACAAAATTGTCATTTCGCATGTCGCCCAATAGTTGAACGAGACTTCGCTCATTGAATTTCACGAATTCTTTTGCTACCCGAAGTGGGTTAAATTCTTGTATCGGTAAAAAATCCTTGATGAAAGCACTACCAGGAATTCCTTGAATATGCTCTTCAATCAGTGTAGCATTTTTTACGAGGTAGTTAATCTTATTCGGGGAAAGGAGGTGCTCTAACTCCATTCCATAAATGCGCGAGGCGTCAGCCTGCTTGATATAGAAGTAATCGAAAAGATCATTAAGCTTATTAACGATGCGAACACGGACAGGATGAGTGTTCGCATAGAGGCAATAATCCACGCGATCAATATAAAGGTGATCCATCACGCTGACATCACCCCCCACTTTCAATTGTGCATAGATTTTTCGCAAACAGTCATGAATGAATTGCCTGTCTGATTCACCGTAGATCAGTGTCTCCCACAAAGTGTCTATCCCCTTCTTGTCAAAAAGGGTAACAGAACTGTTATAATGAAGTAAATCTTTATAGGAAATGGGGACATCAATCTCTCTGTTGGTGAGCTGTAGATAATTACGTAACTCTTGGCTCACCGGATAAGACGGCTTCTTAAACCGGATTGTAGCCATCTGAATTTATTGAAATTCCTGTTTTAATTGAGCTACCCATTTTTCTATTCGCCCTGCGGTCAAGTCCTTTTGATTGTCTTCATCAATAGCCAGACCCAAAAATTTCCCATTCACAACACCTTTTGATGCTTCAAAATTGTAACCATCAACAGGCCATGCACCTACGAAGGTTGCTCCTTTGGATTTAATCCGATCATAGATAATGCCTAAGGCATCTTGAAAGGTATCCGGATATCCATCCGCATCACCGCATCCTTGAAATGTCACTTTTTTTCCGGTGAAGTCAATATCTTCTAGCTCGTCAACAAAAGCATCCCAATCTTCCTGTAGTTGACCGATTTCCCAGGTAGGACATGCTAAAATCAGGTTAGGATACTGTTGCATGTCGTCAGCAGTCGCTGAGTTTACGTTGTGTAGTGCAACTTCGGATTCGCCACCGAGCGCCTTCTGAATTTGGGCTACTACCCTTTCTGTATTGCCTTCGGTAGAGCCGAAGAAGATTCCAATTTTTGCCATATTAGTTTTACTTAGGTTATTAATTGATTTTAAATGTCTTCATAATAATCTTTCGGCAATTCACCACGCTTGGGATGATATTGCATAAACAGTTCGGACTTCATGAGGATGTCTACATATTGTGCGCGCTTGTAAGCAAATGGATCCATCATGTTTTCACTGGATAGCTTGCCTTTAAATTCAGCAAGAGAAGAATAGTTTTTACTCATCATCCATTTCTCCATTTCTATTAAGATACTTTCAATATAAGAAATGCCTCTTTTGTATATAGTGCTTACGATCTGTACCGCATCGGCTCCGGCTAATATCATTTTCACCACATCGTTGGCAGAAAATATTCCTGTATTGCTAATGATACTGGCATCCAACTTACTATACAGAAGTCCAGCATAACGCAATGCAAGTCGGCTATCATTTTCAGTACTAAAATTGTACGGATAGTGATGAATCTCTTTTTCAATATCAATATCGGGTTGGAATAAACGGTTAAATAATACAAAACCCTTGCAGCCGACCTGATCCATGTCTTTAATCAATTTTAGCGTGTTCGTATAAAAAGGGCTGAGTTTTACGAAGACGGGTATCTTCACTGACTTTTTTACTTTTCTGAGTGTTTCAACCTGGTGCGCTTCTATTTGTAGGCTAGTGGTCTCGAAATTATTTTGATGTGCATAAAAGTTTAATTCCAACCCATCAATACCGGTAGCTTCCATCTCTTTTGCAAACTGTATCCATGTTTCATCATAGACACAATTTAGGCTACCTATTAAAGGGATATTAAGTGACCGCTTCGCTTCTTTCAGTTGACGCAAATGTTCAGAGGGTCCAGCATGTTTGGCTTTGGGAAAAAATGAATCATGTTCAGCATCCCAATTCTTGTAAGAGTCCATTTGCTGTTCATGAGCATAAGATTCTAATTCAATTTGTTCCTCAAACAGCGATTTGTAGACGATCGCTGCGGCTCCTGCTTGCTCAAGTTTAATGAGATTAGCCGGATCGGTAACAATGTTGCTGGCCCCAATCACTATTGGATTCTTTAGTGGAATGCCTCCATAATTTGTTGAAAGATTGATGCTCATATCATTTTCATTTTTAAGATTCTGATAGATGTTTGATGTCTTTAAACCGTTGCTCATTGTCCTTCACCGCTAACTTGGTTAGGCGATCCGCTTCTTCCGGGTTGGTCAGGTTGAGTGTTTTGTATCGAATCTCTTCTTCGATGTATTTATCAAATTCTGTATCAATGCCATTAGCATCCCAACTGAATGGATTTTGCTCTTGAGCACGCAAGTCCGGATTGAAACGATACATAGGCCAATACCCACTCTTCGTAGCTTTTTCTGATTGCTTCTTCGCCAGACTCATATTATATCCATGGGCGATACAAGGAGAATAAGCAATAATGATAGAAGGACCATTATGCTTTTCAGCTTCTACAAAAGCGAGTGCAGTTTTTTCACGATCCATGCCCATGTTGACAGAAGCAACATACGCGTTGCTGTAAGATGTCATCATCAAGCCCAAATTCTTCTTGCTTAATTTTTTACCATCTGATGCGAACTTAGCCACCGCACCACGTGGTGTTGATTTAGAAGCTTGTCCACCGGTATTAGAATAGACTTCCGTATCGACTACTAATATATTTACATTTCGGTTAGAAGCCATGACATGATCGAGGCCACCAAAACCGATGTCATATGCCCAGCCATCACCACCGAGAATCCAAATGCTCTTGTCTACAAAGTAATCCTGTAATTCAATCACTTTAGCTAAGGCTGGATTGGTGGTAGCCACTTTTCGTTCAGCTTCCAGAAGATTTTTTAATTGATCGGCATGAGCCTTCGCTTCATTGTTTACGCCATCGAATAGTTGCAATCCTTTTTGAAGCGCTGATTTTAAATTTTCGCTTATACTTGTAGTGAGCAATAATTCAACATTCGTTTTCAATTGTCTGCGATTTGCATCTACCGCCAAGCGCATTCCTAACCCAAATTCTGCATTGTCTTCAAAAAGCGAATTTGCCCAGGCTGGGCCCTTTCCATTTTTATCTTTGGTATAGGGAGTGAGCGGAAAAGTTCCGCCATAGATAGAGGTACAGCCCGTGGCATTCGCGATGATCATTCGATCTCCGTAGAGTTGTGTGACTAAATGGATGTATGGAACTTCCCCGCATCCGGAGCAGCTCGGAGGATATTCCAAATAGGGTTCTGCTATATTGGGCTCATTCACGAAAGGAAGTTTTTCAATCCACACAGCAGGGTTGCCCGGTACCCCCCGATACTCCAAACGTTTTGTGCCTGTGGGAACTGCCCCATTCACCGGCATAGCTGAGACAGGAATAGAATCGCCCTTTAAACGCAAGATTGGGTCAATAATATGATCGGCAAACCAACCTGAACCCTCCGGCACTACTGCGGTGATCTCTGCAAATTTATCAGACACCTCTGGAATAGGTACTAATACAACGGCCGCGGCCGAAGCATCGATGGCCTTCCAATTCATTTCAATAATCTCAGGGCCTTTTCGCGCGAATTGCTTTTCCACAAACTTTTTGATGAGTGCGATGGCTTCTTCTTCTGGCAATACGCCCGAAACTTTAAAGAAGGCCGTTTGCATAACGGAGCTGATTTTTCCACCCAGTCCTACACTCTTGGCTATCTTAGACGCATCAATTGCATATACTTTTATTTTCTTTTCCCGAATCGTATCCTGCATGTCTTTGGTAAAGAGTCTGAAAATATTCTCAGGCTTCTGACTGGAGTTGATCAAGAACGTTCCGCCTTGCGTAATGCCTTCGAGGATATCGTATTGTCCAATGTATTGAGCGCGGTGCAACGCCACGAAATCAACTTTGTTCAATAAATATTCTGATTGAATTTTTTCTTTACCAAAACGAAGATGAGAGATGGTCCATCCACCCGATTTGTTGGAATCATATTGAAAATAACCTTGCACATTTAACTCCGTACTATCGCCAATAATTTTGATGGCGTTTTTATTGGCACTCACGGTACCATCTGAACCATAACCCCAGAATTTGCAGCGCACAATTCCTTTTTGTTCTGCATCAATATCTTCTTTTACAACGATCGATTTTTTGGTTACGTCATCATTGATGCCAACTGTGAAATTATGCCAGCCATTGTTTTGAAGATGATCATACACCGCTTTCACCATGGAAGGTGTAAATTCTTTTGACGACAATCCATATCGACCACCGATGATTCGAATACCGGGCTGTTTATTGGCTAGCGCAGCTACTACATCTAAATAGAGCGGTTCACCAATTGACCCAGGCTCTTTGGTACGATCTAATACAGCAATCCGTTTTACCGATTTAGGTATTTCATTTAAGAAATCCTCCAATGCAAATGGACGATAAAGTCGAAGTTTTAACAAACCCACTTTTTCACCTTTCTTGCGCAAATAGTTAATCGTCTCTTCGATCGTTTCGGTAGAAGAGCCAATGGAAATGATAATATTTTCAGCATCGGGCGAACCGATGTATTCATACAGAGAATACTTGCGACCTGTTTTTTCGCCAAACAACTTCATATACTTCTTCACGATCCCAGGGCATGCCTCATAATATTTATTGACCGTCTCCCTTCCTTGGAAATAGACATCCGGATTTTGAGCCCCTACTTTACAAATGGGAGCTTCCGGTTTTAATGCTAAAGCGCGAAACTCTTCTACAAATTTCATGTCCACCATGCTTCGCATTTCCTCGTAGCTAATAGGAATTATTTTTTGAATCGAATGAGAGGTCCTGAATCCATCAAAGAAATGAAGGAATGGAATTTTAGATTCGAGCGTAGCAAGGTGTGCGATGACGGCCAGATCTTGGGCCTCTTGTACATTGGAGGACGCGAGCATGGCAAATCCCGTTCCTCGCGTGGCCATCACATCCGAGTGATCGCCAAATATTGAAAGAGCCTGACAGGCTAAGGATCTTGCGGATACGTGAAATACAACAGGCAATAATTCCCCAGCCATTTTAAACATGTTCGGAACCATTAGCATTAAGCCTTGAGAGGCAGTAAACGTGGTAGCCATTGCCCCTGCCGAAAGTGCGCCATGTATCGCACCAGCCGCACCACCCTCCGATTGCATTTGAGTGACATCTACAACTTCACCAAAGATATTTTTACGGCCTTCAGCGGCCCATCCATCGGCTCGTTCACCCATATCCGAAGACGGGGTGATCGGATAAATGGCAGCTACTTCTGAGAATCCGTAGGCCACATTGGCTACAGCTGAATTTCCATCGGTATTTATATAGGTAGTCGTCTTCATGATCCTTTCAAATTATATCATGAAAGTAGTCTTCTAAGCTATCCTGCGTACTGTCGATTGTCAGCAGAAAGAATGATTTTTATCATGAATAATCAGACTATCTAATTTGCATTTAGATCTAATTTCCGGATCGATGTAGAAATATGGGGGCTGAATTAACTGATTCTTTTTTCAATACATGAAAAAAGTCGTCATTCACACCTAGTGATGCTGTAGAAAGTACTAGACTTGAAAAACAATCTTTCCTACCTTATTCGGTTTTGTAATATCTGGAAAGGATTCAACGATTTTTGAAAACGGTCTTATCGAATCAATGAGTGGCCTGATTTGGTGCTTACCAACGAATGAAACCATCTCGTTAAACTCATGGTCATTACCCATGGTGGTTCCAATCAAAGATAGTTGATGCCAAAACATTTTATATAAATCAATCTTCGCAGGAAGTCCATTTGTAGCACCATAAAAAACTATTTTTCCATGGGGCTTTAGTACCTTAATAAAATTATTAAGTTGATCCCCACCTGCACTGTCTATCACTAAATCAAATCCGCCTTTTGTTTTCCACAGATCTTCGTACGTTGTTTGTTTCTTATAATTATAAGCGCCTTTGGCACCCAATTTCATTGCCTTCTCAATTTTTTCATCACTGCCAGATGACACATATACATTCGCTCCAACTGCCTTGGCAAACAAAAATGCGAATTGTGCGACACCACCCCCAAATCCACTAATCAAAACATTCTGTCCTGCACGAAGACCACCTTTTCTAAATAATGCTCTAAAGGCAGTAAGGCCGCCTAGCGGTAATGCAGCAGCTTGCAAAAAATCTAAATGAAATGGTTTGTGATGAAGTCGATCTACAGGAACCACCACATACTCTGCAAAAGTTCCATTGAGCGGCATCCCTAATATCGTATACTTTGAAGACTGAACTTCCAGGTCTGCTCCCCACTCTATATTAGGATTTATAACAACCTCTTGACCAACCCACGCATTATCAGCTTCATCGTGCACAGCCTCTACAACGCCAGCGCCATCAGAACCAAGGATACCACCAAATTTAATGTTCGGATATTTCCCTTCTCGTATCCAATCATCTCTTCGATTTAGTGCAGCAGCTTTTATCCGAACCAAAACCTTACCAGGTGTAATTATAGGAGTTGGCAACTCTTTTAGTTCAATTTGACCTGGGCTAACAAGTATAAGTGCTTTCATTGTTTTTTAATTCAATCAGCAAGAAATGAAGTAATTAGGTAACTAATACAAATCTATGTTCTGATTAAGCAAATCACAAATTAAAAAGGAGTCTCATCATTTGTATTTGCAGGCGGAGGAGTCTCATCTCGGAAAGTATTTAGTCGACTTTCTCTTGTAATACTGCTCATGGGAGTTAATCCATCGGGCGCATCGTAATCCGTAAATTTGGTATACTTACCGATAAATTTAAGCTTGACACTATCTAAAGACCCGTTTCGATGTTTTGCGATAATTACTTCGGCCATTCCTTGAGTAGGCATTCCATCTTCATCGACAGTGATTTTGTAATATTCAGGTCGATACAAGAACATAACGATGTCCGCATCTTGCTCTATAGAACCTGATTCACGTAGATCAGAAAGCTGAGGACGTTTGTCTCCACCCCTTGTTTCCACCCCTCGACTCAATTGCGAAAGTGCAATAACTGGTACGGTTAACTCTTTTGCAATTCCTTTTAAGGCGCGTGAAATAGATGCAATTTCTTGCTCCCTGTTTCCACCCATTTCGCCCTTCATCAATTGCAAATAGTCTATAACTATGAGCTGAATATTATGTTCGGCTTTAAGCCTACGGCACTTGGCTCTTAGTTCAAGGATAGAAAGTGCCGGTGTATCGTCAATAAATATAGGGGCACTCGAAAGTCGATTCGTTTTATGCACCAACTGTTGCCATTCAAAATCAGCTAGTGTGCCTCTTTTAATTTTCTCTGACTCCAACTCCGCCTCCGCTGAAATCAATCGATTCACTAATTGAAGTGAAGCCATCTCTAACGAAAAAATAGCTACCGGAAAATTAAAATCGACAGCGGCATTACGCATGGCAGACACAATAAACGCAGTCTTTCCCATACCTGGTCTGGCAGCAATAATTACTAGGTCAGACTTTTGCCAACCTGAAGTAACCCGATCCAAACGAGAGAAACCACTGGGCACACCTGTCAAGCCGTCTTTATGATTTTTACGCTCTTGCAACTCCTGAATAGCCCGATACATGAGTGTCTTCATGCTATCATAATTCTTGCGCAGGTTTGCATCAGAAATCTGGAAGATGGATTGTTCAGTTTTATCTAATAGTTCGAACACATCAGTGGTGTCCTCATAGGCATCATGATGAACTTGAGAGGCAATCTGGATCAAGTTACGCTTGATAGCCATTTCTATGATGATACGGGCGTGGTATTCTATGTTCGCTGCAGAGCTAACTTTGGAAGTGAGTTCAGCAATGTAATAGGCACCGCCTACTAATTCTATCTTGGCGCTTTTACGAAGTTGTGCCACTACCGTGCGCATATCCACCGGCTCGGAAGCCTTAAATAGGTCGATAATAGCATTGTAAATTTCCTTATGCTGCTCGGTATAAAAATGATCAGGACGCAAGAATTCAACGACAGTTGTGAGCGCATTCTTTTCGAGCA
>JANPBK010000049.1:0-32084 GCA_031430395.1 Cyclobacteriaceae bacterium | reverse complement strand
CGGGCGAATGAAAGTGTGTCTGCCATTCAGGAGGTAGTGGTGAAAAATCTTGCCGGAAAAACACACACCGTTAAAGCAAAGTATTTTTTATTGGCCGGGGGTGCCATTCAAAATGCTCGCATACTTCTGACGTCCAATACGCAGACAAAAAAAGGACTAGGTAATGATCACGATGTGGTGGGTCGTTATTTTATGGAACATCTTGAAATTCAAACTTCGGAATTGTGGTTATTGAAGCCGTTTCAAACAAAACTTTTTAAATGGAACAAGGTGTGGTGTGAGTTGGCGATTAAGAAAGAGAAGCAAATTGAAGAAAAGATTTTAAATGGCACGTTGGGACCGAATGAACTGACATGGGCAAAGCATTCAAAACCACGTATGGAGACCTGGCAGAATGAAGATCCCAGAAAATCTGCAGATGAAATGTTTAAGAATTGGGATGAAGCAGGCATAGAAGCCGATAAAATTAAAGAAGGAAGCATAACGCGTGCCTATGAATTTCAAACCAGGATAGAACAAGCACCTAACCCGGATTCTCGGATCAGCATTGGTGAAGAAAAAGATGCGTTGGGTGTTCCGCTGGCAAATCTCCATTGGGCCTTAACGGATTTGGACAAAAGAAGTATTCGAAGAATCAACGAAATTGTCGGGTTGGAGATGGGGAAGGCTGGCCTGGGTCGTATGAGACTTAAGGAGGAATTTCGTGATCGGGACGATATGAGTTGGCCCAAAGGAACCAACGGAGGTTGGCATCATATGGGTACTACGCGTATGGGTACTGACATTAAGAAAAGTGTAGTCGATCCAACTTGTCAAGTGCATGGGATCAATAACTTGTATGTGGCAGGCTCTGGTTGTTATACTACTTCCGGAGCGCCTAATCCTACGCTCACTATTGTGGCGCTTTCGTTGCGACTTTCTGACTATGTAAAAGGGAAGATGAATAAAGCGTAAGAGATACGGGCACCGCCTTTTTTGTAAAGAGTACTAGATGGTCTTCTGTCTCAACTTTTTTTGCAAAGACCAAAATTCTCGCCCATACCCGACTAGAAGCTCTTCGCCTTTTTTTATTTTACGTTTTGCTTCGATGTAGCATCGATTTCCTTCACTCACATATTCGCAATTGTTCTTAAGTCCGGGAATTCTACTCAAGCCCTGAGCATCGTTGGCGTAGCGTCCAAAAGTTTTTGTCACAGGTAACGCATCGATGATTGCATTTCGGGTAATGTACATGAGGTACCCATTATGGCCATCGAGGTGCTTGACGTCTTTCCATTTTCTTCTTCTGCCTTTGTACTCTACGATGCGCAGGCCTTTACTGATTTCTTTTTTAGTAAACAGGCCTTTGCCGGCTTGCGGTAGGTTGGATTTTTTTATGATAAGAATTTTCTCCAGCAAAGCCATGGACTACTCGGCATAGAATTCTTCGAGCGATCCAAAGTAAGCGTTGATCCATCCTTCTACAATATCATCGTAATCTTCATCGGGAATATTGGTGTGGCGAAGTTCTACAGAAGTTTTTGTTTTGTCTTCATGCAGTTTGATGGTGACAATGGAAGGCTCCACTTGTTCTCCAAAATACCACTGTTGTACTATTTTTTTATTAGGTTCAAACTCCAGATTTTTTCCGGTAATACTTCCTTCCCATAACGAAAATTCGCTGCCGGGCTCGGTACTCATTTCTGCATCTTCCCCGGACCATAAATGAATCGTGTTTGGATTGGTCAACGCCAGGTACACATCTTCAGGTGGTGCGGGTATTGTAAAATATTTTTTGAAGTCTTTCATTTGATGCTGATAGTGATTATGGCCACAGGCCTCATGTTACAGGCTGCAAGCTTGAGGCATGCCGCTTAATGCTTGTAGTCTATTTGCTATTCGTAAAGTGATACAAGAATACTAATACTCCATTGAAAGCTGGTTTCGGATTGTCTTTGATTTCCAGTGTTACATCTACTTCAAATTTAGTGATGCCGCGAAGATTAAGGATGGAGTGAAGTTTGGCTCGCAGTCGCACTTCATGGTTCACCAACACAGGCTGATTGAATTTAAGTTTTTCAATACCATAGTTGATCATCATCTTGATATTTCTGAATTCGGCAATCTGATCCCACAGATGGGGAACGAGTGATAATGTCAAATATCCATGGGCGATGGTGCTTTTGAAAGTTGTTTCAGCAGTCGCTCGGACAGGGTCGGTGTGTATCCATTGGTGATCGAGGGTGGCATCGGCAAACCTGTTGATTTGGTCTTGCGTGATGGTAGTGTATTCTGATACACCCAACTCTTTGCCTAAAAAGGTTTGAAATTCTTCATGACTGCTGATGACAAGCTGACTCATAGATCGTAGGTTACGGGCACTAAAGTATGAAATCGCCATCAGCAAAACACCACCCACGGAATGATATTGAACGTGGCAATTCCGGGTACCCATAAAAATAAAAATATTAGTGCTTGAAAATAAGGATGTACATTAGTTGAATTTGGTGTTTTAAATCTTGAATTTTGATCAATGCACACAGAATTTTGGTCTGTTTACCTTGGGGGATTTGGAGTAGTGATGTTGCTACTTACGGTAGTATGGATAGTAAGTGTGAAGTTGATAAATGCCAGTATAGTCGACCCGTTTTGGGGATTGGGTTTTGTGCTCTTGGCAATCTATTACTATTTCAATTCCAATGGTGATCCAACCCGTAAGATAGTCGTTGTGGTTTTAGCAAGCTTATGGGGCCTTCGTTTGTTCGGTTATCTTTTATGGAGAAATGGTGGCAAGCCTGAGGATTACAGATATGCTCAATTCAGGAAACAATATGGTCCTGAGCGGTATTGGTGGGTTAGTTTTTTTCAGGTGTTTTTGTTACAAGGAATTTTGTTGTGGTTAATCTCATCGCCCCTACTAGTCGCTCAGTATGAAGGGGCGCATCTTGCATTTGGAATTTTGGATTATCTAGGAATTGTCCTGTGGATGATTGGATTTTTATTCGAAGCGGGAGGTGATTATCAACTCGTAAAATTTAAATCAGGTTTATCCAACAAAGGAAAAGTATTGAATACGGGTTTTTGGAAATACACCCGTCATCCTAATTATTTTGGCGATGCCTGTTTATGGTGGGGTTTTGCGTTGTTCGCGATAGCCGCTGGAAGTTACTGGCCCATATTCAGTTGTTTGCTCATGACGTTTCTTCTTTTGAAAGTATCGGGTGTAGCATTACTTGAAAAGGCATTGAAAAAAAATAAACCTGAATATGAAGAGTATGTTCGAAGAACGCCTTCTTTTTTTCCTTGGTTTCCCAGGAAGTAAACTATGAATTGGATTCGATCAGCTGTTGAAATAAAAGACCCTTTGGTGAAACCCAAAGTGGACGTAGAGACATTGGCTTCTATTGATCCGTCTACGATGGAGGATTCATTTGTATATGTTCATTGCCATTTCAACAATACGTCTGATGATATGTTAATTCGCATTTGGTCGACTACATTTTTAGTCGACCGCGATTCCACCACCAGATCACAACTCGTTCACGCAGAAAATATTTCTTATGCTCCGCAATGGACGATGATTCCCAAAAGAGGAGATTTTACTTTTCTACTTATTTTTGGAGGACTACCTAAAAGCTGTGTAGTGTTTGATATGATTGAAGAGATCTCGCAGCCCGGTGGATTTCATATCAAAAGTATCAAGCGCAACGAAACAGATGTTTATCACATTGATTTACTATAGAATCTCTTTATCTTATATCTTACTACTTATGTCTTATGTCTTTCTACTTATATCTTAAGTCTTCCGTCTAATCTCTAACCCCCGACCTTATGTTATCTCGCAGACATGTACTCAAATCACTAGGCCTTTCAGCACTCTCTTTGTCAGCTCTGCAAGCGGGAGCGACTGACTTTCAACAACCTTTACTTGATTTCGAAGATCCTAAATTTTGGGACAGTGTGCGCGGTCAATTTATGTTAAGTAAAGACAAAGTCTTTTTTAATTGTGGTACCGTTGGCGTAATGCCACGTGTTGTATTTGAAAAGTTAACTGAACATTCTCGCTATCTGGCTTCTGAGGTTGCCGATTGGGCGTATAAAGATGATAACAAAGAGCAATTCATCAGCGGGTACAACAACCTATTGCCTATTCGAAGTAAAGTGGCAAAACTCTTGAATTGTGAAGTTGGAGAGATTGCGATGACGGACAACGTAACAAATGGGATGAGTTACATCGCGAATGGTATGACCTTGCAGCCGGGTGATGAAATTTTAACTACCGATCAAGAGCACGGGGGCGGTCAATCGTCCTGGAAGGTAAAGGAAAAACGTTTCGGTGCGGTATTCAAAACAGTGGTCATCGGAAAGCCAATTACCAGTCCTGCAGAAGTTTATGATGTTATTGTCAAGGCGTTTACACCGAAGACGAAAGTGTTGATGCTGTCACACATGATCTCCGGTACGGGCGCTATACTTCCTGTGAAGGAATTGTGTGCAGAGGCAAAGAAACGAGGAATCTTTACGGTGTTAGATGGCGCTCAAACCATAGGACATATTAAAATTGATTTGAAAGACATTGACTGCGATGCCTATGTAGGTTGCTTTCATAAATGGATGGGAGCGCCAACGGGAACGGGCTTTATGTTTGTGAAGGCAGAGCATATGAAAGACCTATGGACTACCATCGCTAGTTACAGATGGGATGATCATGTAGACGAAGGCTTTCGGTTTACGCAGAGAGGAACGGGCAATTTTTCTATTTTACTTGCCCTTGAGTCAGCCCTTGATTTTCATTTTCAACTCGGTTCCGACAAAGTATATGAACGAATCAAATTTTTAGGAGACCGCTTGCGCACGGGGCTGAAACAAAATAAGAAAGTCAAAATCTTTTCTCCAAAAGAAGACGCGATGTGCGCGGGCATTACCTTGTATACGATTGATGGCTTAACGGGTGCTCAAATCCAGGATGCGTATTGGGCGAAAGCGAAGATGCGTCCGCGGTCGCAAGGCGATGTTTTTGGCGTAAGACATTCAACACATATTTTTAATTCAACAGACGAAATTGATAGAGCCATAAAAATTGTAAACGAGTTGTCAGCTTAAGTATACGGAGTAATGAGTGTAAGAAAAAGAGTGTGCGTAATCGGTGCGGGCCCTTCGGGGATAACAGCCGCGAAAAATTTATTAGATGAAGGAATGGATGTAATCGTGTATGATTACGGAAACGAGGTAGGAGGGAATTGGGTTTTCAATGCGAAGTCATCACACTCGAGTGTATTTGAGACCACACATATCATCAGTTCGAAGACGCTGTCTCAGTATGATGATTTTCCCTTTCCTGCAGATTATCCGGATTATCCTTCACATCAACAGCTGGCCGCCTATTTTCAAAATTACGCGAAGCATTTTAAGTTGTATGAGCATATTCAGTTTGATACGCTGGTAGAAAAATGTGAATTAGACAATGATAAGAAGTGGAAAGTGACAACCACCAAAAGTGGAATAACGAAGACGGAATCTTTTGATGCGCTTGCTGTTTGCAACGGTCATCATTGGAAGCCCCGTTATCCTGACTATCCCGGAAATTTTTCAGGGAAAATAATGCACTCGCACGATGTGAAGCGCTTTTCGGATTTCACAGATCAACGAGTACTCGTCATCGGAGGAGGTAACTCGGCTTGTGATGTGGCAGTGGAGTCATGCCGATTTTCAAAATCAACGGATATCAGCTGGCGAAGAGGTTATTGGATTGTTCCCAAATTCATTTTTGGAAAACCTTCAGATATTGTAGGTGGAATACTTCGCATTATGCCCAAGTTCATTTGGCGCAAAGCAACGAGCCTGATGATTAAAATTATTCAGGGCACAAATTCTTCGTATGGGCTGCCTGAACCGGAAGACGATTTTGGATTTCATCACCCAACTGTCAATAGTGAATTGTTTTATTTTTTGCGCCATGGTAAAATCAACCCGCGAAAGGACATTGATCATTACGATGGATCCTCGGTTTTTTTTAAAGATGGAAGTAAAGGAGATTACGATGTGATCGTAGCCTGCACCGGCTATATTATCTCACACCCGTTTTTTGATGAGAAGTTTATTGATTACTCGGAGGGTGACGTGCCGCTCTACTTAAGAATGTTACATCCTGAGATTGATAATGTCTATTTTATTGGCTTGTTTCAACCACTGGGTTGCATCTGGCCGGGAGCAGAATTGCAAAGTAAGATCATGGCCAAAGAACTGGCGGGAAAATGGACGCGTCCAAAGAAAGTTGCTGCATTAGCTAACAACGAAATAAAGCATCCCGATTTCAAACAGATCAAAACTCCAAGGCACACCATCACGGTTAACTATCATTCCTTTAGAGGGCGATTGTCGAAGGAGTTGGCGAAGAGTAGCTAAGGATTACGATTACTCCACGCCCAATAGATAAGGAGGGGATGAATAATAACTAGTCTGAACCATCCTACCCAGGCGGGAACGCAAAGATCCCCCGCACAACTGTTAATCTCAATGAAGTAGACATGCGCAGGTATAAACGCAATCAGCATCGCTATGATTCCATAGGCTGCCCATTTTCTGGAGAGGGCAGGAATTAGTAGTAAGCCCAATACAATCTCTATTACACCACTACTCGTATTGATAAGTGTATGATATGGAAAATAGGGTGGAATGAGTGGGAGATAAAAGGCAGGATTAATAAAATGATTAAGGCCGACAGCAACATAAAAAAGCGCCATGGCTAAAAGGTTGAAAGAGTACTTTTTCATCTTACGAATTTGTTTTGAATAATGTAGTCATTGCAATAGGTAGAATGGCCATTCTTTACTGGCTCAATTAGCTAGTTGCCGGCAAAAGGAGTTCCGAAAATTCCAACGGCCAGTTCTGCCCAAACTAACAGAAATGCCCCAATTACTAATACACAAAGAAGAATTCGATACTTGGCTTGTGTTACTTTTCTAAGTAGGACTTCCAGTATAACTCCTGTTAGTAGCAGTAGAGTTCCCATGACTATAAAATCGAAGAAGGTCCAATTTACTTCCTCTGTAAATTGCATAGCGATGAATGGGATAATCAGTACAGTTCCCGCTGAAATTAGAATGATGATAAGTCTTTTGTTTTTCATGCTTTTGACTTCGGTTTAGGAAAGATCTCGCATTAGTTGTCTATTTATGAAGAATTAGCTGGTTTGCAAAGCCGGTCGTTTGTTTTCGTTCGATTTCGATATATTTTTAGCGTTCAATTCTTCCATGTCAGAATTATTTTTATTCCTACGCTCTTCTATTCATGTACCTCAGAAGTTGAAGCAATTGGTCTATATCGCCAATATCCTCTCTGTTAGTCTATCCATTCTCACATTTGTTCTTTTTTTGATTCTGTTTAAACTGTTTGGGTGGACGCCAACTTCACCATATATTCTACTAGTGGCTACTTTCTTTTTGTTGTTTGTACTAGTAAACAAGCGGTTCTATGATTTAGGAAGGTTGCTTTTTTGTTTAACTCCAGTTTGGATCACTATGTTCGTTAGTCTTTATGGCAAATACGTAGAGATTAACCAATCCTACATCGTTTATTTCGATAGCCGGTACATTTTATTGGCGACAACTATTTTGCCTGGTATTGTTTTTACGCTGGACGAACGCATCAAAATATCCATTTGCTTAATTTCAACTTTGCTATGCTTGATTTTTTTCGACCCGATTCATAATGCCTTAGGGCTTGGCTATTATCAGAGGGGGTTTACAGCTCTTTCGTACTACTATATCAACTACGTTACGGTTACCGCCTATTTTGTTTTGTTGTTTGGCGTAATAACTCTCAAGACCATTACAGAACGTGCGCAACAAGTAGTAGATAGGTCGCTACAAGAAAAGGGATCAATCAATAACCAGCTGGTTGAAAGAAATCTTGAATTAAGTGGACTGAATTTTGATAATGAAGCGCGGAACGAGGAGATGCAGCAGCAAGAAGAACTTGCGGCAGGAAGAGATAAATTGGAATATGCCAATCAATTGATCCAGGAGCAGACGGATAAGCTATCAATCTATAACAATCAACTAGAAGAACTGGTTAAAGAGAAAAGTAAGAGTCTTTATTTAACCAATGAAGAGTTAGTGAAGCACAATAACGAGTTGCAACAATTCTCCTATACAGTTTCTCATAATTTACGCGGTCCGGTGGCTCGCTTGTTAGGGTTAGCTCAATTATTCAATAAGGATAGTACAGAAGATGTAAGAGCACAGATCGTAAATTATATTCAACAATCTGCCATCGATTTGGATAGTGTTTTAAAAGATCTCAACACGATTATAGATATTCGAAACGAACTTTATAATATTCGTGAGAAAATTCTGATAGCAGAAGAATGGAACAAAGCCGTTGCTGTGCTGAAGGAAAATATAAGACCGGAATTTGTAATTCATACAGACTTTTCAAGGGCACCACATGCATATGGTATACGGGCAATGTTGCAAAGTATCTTATATAATTTGTTAAGTAATGCCATTAAATACCAATCACCGGACAGGCCGCTCAACATACAAGTTACCACACAGGTAGGCCCAAAGGAAGAAATAATTTTTTCGATAAGAGATAATGGACTTGGCATTGACTTATCTCGTCAGCAAGAAAATGTTTTTAAGTTGTATAAACGATTTCATTCTCATGTGATGGGGAAAGGACTGGGGCTTTTTATTGTAAAGACTCAGCTTGAAATTATGGGAGGTACTATTGTGGTAGAAAGCCAACTAAACAAAGGCACTCTTTTTCGTTTTACGTTACCGAAACCAGTTGAAGCGGAACGACAAATTTTCTTTGAAAATGAAGCGGCTCAATTATATTTTGATGCCGATATTAATACTACTGTAATTGTTTGGAAGAAAAAGATTTCCAGCAATGAATACAGAAATGTATTTGAGACTATGCTTCAGACTTTAAAGACCTATAGCACACCCGGTTGGATTGCTGATTTACGTGAACAGGGAACTGTCGAAGAGCAGGACCAGATTTGGTTCGTATCAACAGTAATTCCAGAGGCAGTTCAAAATGGACTCAAGCGGCTTATTACGATTGGTTTCAAAGACCCTATCCGCAAGGATTATTTTAATCGTATGATGGAAATAGCAAACAAGTATAATCTGGACTTATTTGTATTTGAAACCCTCGAGCACGCGAGGGAAAAGGTAAAGGAATACCTTTATCTCAAATCTGATAAGTTATAAGTTTGTTCTCGATAGTACATTAAGATTGTAAATATTACTTATTAACATGTGAATGCAGTCTTATCCTGTACTTGATATTCTTCAATCTTTAAAGGAAAAACTATTCATGTCTCCAGTATTGATTTTACAAGCACCTCCTGGAGCAGGTAAGTCAACCGTATTGCCAATTCAACTTTTGAATGAACCTTGGATTCTGGGTAAAAAGATCATATTGCTAGAGCCACGCAGACTCGCAGCGAGGTCTGTCGCTGCACGCATGGCAAGCTTGTTAAATGAAGAAGTAGGACAGACCATCGGCTACCGAATTCGTTTTGAGACGGTAGTGAGTGCTCAAACGCTTATCGAGGTAGTCACGGAGGGAATCCTCACACGCATGATCCAGTCTGATAATTCGCTCGAGGGTGTTGGTTTGGTGATTTTCGATGAGTTTCACGAGCGCAGTTTACAAGCTGATTTAGCCTTGGCCTTGTGTTACCAAAGTCAGCAAGTGTTGCGAGATGATCTGAAATTGCTCATCATGTCAGCCACACTGGACAGCGAAAAAATTTCAGCGTTACTCGGTAATGCGCCCATCATTACGAGCATTGGTAAGCAGTTCCCCGTTGCGATCAGGTATCAGGCTGCTGACAAAGAAGACTCAATAGCACTTGCGACCACTCGCGTTATTCGCAAGGCGTTGAAAGAACAGTCAGGTGATATATTGGTGTTTCTACCGGGCACTGGTGAAATTCGCAAAGCGATGGAAGCTTTGAGTACCGATGAAAGTTCCTTAGTCGTTCAACCGCTTTATGGCGACTTGCCATTGAAGGAACAGCAACAAGCCATCTTGCCTCATCCACATGGGTTACGCAAAATAGTGTTGGCTACCTCAATTGCCGAAACTTCATTGACTATAGAAGGCATTACCACTGTTATTGATGCAGGCTATTCTCGGGTACCTCGTTTTGATCCACGCAGTGGTATGACTAAACTAGAGACCATACGTGTCACAAGAGATGCGGCCGATCAACGAGCCGGTCGTGCCGGGCGACTGGGGCCCGGAGTCTGCTATCGCCTGTGGGCAGAGAATACACACAGCCATTTGCTGCCGATGCGACAGCCGGAAATTTTGGAAGCGGATTTATCGCCACTTCTTTTAGAGTTGAGCAACTGGGGAATAAAAAACATCAATGAGTTGCAGTGGATAACGTTGCCTCCAACGGGTACTGTCAGTCAGGCAAAACAACTTTTGCAAGAACTGGGTGCACTGATCGGAGATTTGATTACGCAGCGAGGAAAAGCCATGTTAAAACTTCCTACTCACCCCAGAATAGCACATATGCTGCTGTCTGCAAAAGAGGAGGATACAAAGGGCTATGCATTGGCGACTGATGTGGCCGCATTGTTGGAAGAGCGTGACCCACTGTCGAAAGACGCAGGGGCTGACTTAAGTTTACGGGTGGAAGTTTTGCGCAGGTGGCGAAAAGGGGAGCGAGTAAATGCGGATCGAAACGTACTGCAACGAATTGAACGATTGGCCTCATCCTGGCGAAAGACATTTAAATTGGAAATAGACAACGCTATCGTTGCCGATACGGAGGTTGGAAAGTTTTTATCAGAAGCCTATCCCGAACGAATTGCTCAGCAGATTGTGCAACAAAACGAACGCTACAAGTTAGCCAATGGTCGGGTAGTACGGTTGCCAGATCATGATCCATTAACGCGCGAAAGTTGGTTGTGTGTAGCGCAATTAGATGCAGGAACAAAGGGTGAAGGAAAAATATTTTTGGCTGCGCCCGTTCACCTCGATGATTTGATGGAGCGAGCGAAAGAAAAGGAATCCGTCCGATGGGACAAAGAAAGAGGGATGTTGGTGGCTTCAGTGGAGAAGCGCATAGGAAATGTGGTGGTGTCCACGCGGCCGCTGCAAAAGATATCAGAAGAATTAAGAATACATGTTTTATGTGAAGCATTGCGTGAAGAAGGAATTGGGTTGCTAAATTGGAGTGACGAGCACACCGAATGGCAAACGCGCTTGATGTGCTTACGAAGTTGGCGACCCGATGAAGCATGGCCGGATGTCAGCGAAGAAAACATGTTAGCAAATGCAGAAGAATGGCTCGGGCCTTTTCTTGGTCAAGTATCGAAGCGCATTGATTTTCACCGATTGGATTTACAAACGATTTTAACGACCCTGCTTCCCTGGGAGCTAAATGCCAAGCTCGATAGGCTAGCTCCGGCCAAATTGCAAGTGCCTAGCGGCTCAATGATAAAGCTTACCTATTTCAACGATGGCCAGCTTCCTATAATGGAAGTAAGACTTCAGGAAATATTTGGGCTATTAGAAACTCCTGCGATCAATGAAGGAAAGGTCACCATTGTGTTGCACCTGCTTTCTCCGGGCTATAAACCTGTGCAGGTAACCCAAGATCTAAAGAGCTTTTGGCATACCATCTATCATGAAGTCCGAAGTGAATTGAAGCGAAGGTATCCTCGTCACCACTGGCCCGAAGACCCCTGGACGGCAGAGGCGGTAAGGGGGGCTATCCGGAAAAGATAGAAACTATGCCATCTATCACAAAAGGAAAGGGGTATTCTACCGATTTTGCTTACTTTACCTTTGAAAAGTAGTATCTGTGCGATTTGTTCTATTGTTAAGTTTTATTGGCGGAGTCGTCAATTCCTTTAGTCAGTCTGCTCAATTAGACAGCCTGCAGCGACTCATTGATAAAAAAGGAGAAACCAAAGAAAAAGTAGCGCTATTAAATCAGCTTACCTTTAGTCAGTTTGGCTACGATGTGGCAATGGCTGGCGTCACCAACCAAAGGGCCATTGAGCTAGCAAAAAAAACCAACGATAAAGTAGGGGAGGGATGGGCAACAACCTACAATGCGTTGTACTTCTATTTTATTGGGAATTTAAAAGAGGCAGAAGAATTAGCAGCTAGATCTGTTCAGATGGGAAAGGTCAATCTAGACACTAATTTGGAAGGCTACTCTCTAAATCAAATCGGAAATATTTACCGCAACAAAGGAGTGTTTGATTCCGCATTTTTCTTTTATCGTGCTGCGGAAAGAATTCTCGAACGTAGCCCCAATCTATTTTATCAGTCTATAGTCAAGTTGAATAAAGGGCGTAGTTATTTAATACTAAGCAAGCCTGATTCAGCACTTTTACAAGTACAGGAAGCTTTCAAGTTTCGTCAAGCGATGAAGAACCCCGCAGTAATGCCTGAGGCTTGGATCATGCTCGGCAATTGTTATCAGGAAAAGTACGAACTCAAGGAAGCTGAGAAGTATTTTAGTATGGCTTTAAAATTATCACCCAAAGGTTCTGTTAGCTACGCAAGCTACCATTTGGGTATGGGAGAACTTTATTTCAGAAAAGGGGATTTTGAAAGAGCATTGGAAAATTGGAGTCAAGTACTATCCGTACAACGCAAATTAAGTTATCAATATGAGCTTGCTTCGTTGTTGTACCGGATGGGTGAGGCCTATGAGGAGCTTGGCTTTTACGAGTTGTCATTAGAATCACTATCAAAATCTTTAAAGATAGCGCAGCGATCTGATTTCCGTTTTTTAATGGGCGAATTATACTACGAATTGGCCTGGGTATATTACAGGAACAAAAACTTAGAAACCGCCACTCAAAACATACTTCAGGCAGAACGAATTTTTTTACCGATGAACCAGCAACAACGTTTAGCTGGTTGTTTGAATGTTCGAGGTCTTATTCAATTTAGGAAAAAGAATTATGATTCCTCCCAGTATTTTTATTTACGAAGTTTAAAAGAAAGAGAAAGATTGGGAGATAAAATTGCTGTTTCCTCCAGTCTTTTTAACCTCGGAGAGTTATTCAACACAAAAGGGGATTATAAAGAGGCATTGACTTTTTTGTGGAGGGGTGTGAAGATCGATGAATCTGTGGGCGATAACTACGGCAAAGGATTGTACTATTATCAAATTGGTAAGTCTTACAAAGGCCTAGGCGTCAGAGATTCCACAAAGTATTATCTGGAGAAAGCTATTCAACTGGCCATTCCAACTTCGGCTTCTGACCTACTGCGATATGTTT
Source organism: Cyclobacteriaceae bacterium (assembly GCA_031430395.1). Taxonomy (GTDB): domain Bacteria; phylum Bacteroidota; class Bacteroidia; order Cytophagales; family Cyclobacteriaceae; genus ELB16-189. Next base: position 18,828 of record JANPBK010000049.1, on the reverse strand, counting down.
ATTTTGAAATGGCGGATTTCTTAAAGAGATCGGGAAAACCAGTGGAAGCGATTGACTATTATCAAAAATATATTCAGATAAATGATAGTTTGTATAATAAGCAGAACGCGCAGAGTCTTTCAGCCTATCGCACTCTGTACGATATAGAGACCAAAGACAAGGAGATCGAGTTATTAAATCAAAAGAGTTTGGTGGCAAAAGAGCAAGCGCAAAAACAGCGAATTTTATTTTATGCAGTAGTAATTGGCTTTCTGTTACTTGTGGGCTTGGCTATCTTTTATTATCGCTTTGCAAAGCGTTTAAGGAAGCTCAATTATTTTTTAGCTGAGAAGGGCGAAGAAATTCAAACCCAGGCAGAAGAGCTTACGGAAGCTAATGAAGCGCTCTCAAAACTGAATCGTGAAATTTCTGAGCAAAAAGAGGAGATTCAGGCACAAGCGGAGGAGTTGACAGAAAGCAACCAGACGATATCAGGAATCAATGAAACGTTGGAAGAACGCATTGAATTACGTACTTCAGAACTGAAACAAGCGTATAAAGAATTGGATACATTCTTCTACCGATCATCGCATGATTTCAGAAGGCCACTAACCACATTTATGGGCCTAGCTGAAGTCGCAAAAATCACTGTCAAAGATCAGGGCGCCTTAGAGTTGTTTGAGAAGGTGAATGAAACGGCTCATAACCTGGACAAGATGCTCATGAAGTTGCAATCGATTAGTGATCTGGGTGTAGGGGAACTTCTTTACAAGCAAATATTTTTAGAAGATCTATTCGAGCGTAAAATCGATCCGTTTAGCCAGGAATTACTTCATAAAAATATCAGAGTAGAAATTGATACTCAGTCAACGCTTTCCTTTTATTCTTATCCTGCTTTGATAAAAATTATCTTAGATAATCTTATTGAAAATGCAATCTTCTTTAAAGGAAATGTCAATTCATTTATTCGATTAAAGGCATTTGCTCATCGGGATGGGATCATCATGGAGGTAGAAGACAATGGACAAGGTATTGAGAAGGAATTAATGAATCGGATATTTGAAATGTATTTTCGTGGCAATGAACATTCCAAAGGCAATGGGTTAGGACTTTATATTGTTAAGAAAACGGTTGATCGACTAAAGGGTCAAATAACCATTACGAGCGAAATCGGTATCGGAACAAAAGTCTCTATCTTCTTTCCCCAAAAAGTGGAGGACACACATCAGTAATTTTTGATTTCAAAAGAGCTTTTGTAAAAATCATTTGTCTGTACATACTCTAATAACTTCACATAAAATGGATGTGTCCCGAGCGTAGCACTATCCCCAATCATCATTAACTTTTTCTTGGCGCGTGTCATGGCCACATTGGTTCTGCGGATATCAGCTAAAAATCCAACCTCACCTTTCGTATTGCTTCTTACAAAACTAATAGCGATCACATCACGCTCTTGCCCTTGAAAAGCATCTACGGTGTTAATGGTAACTAATTTGTGAAGTGGCTCTAGAAAAGGGGAACTTTCAGCTATATGATGTAGATAATCAACCTGTGCTCGATAAGGAGTGATAATTCCCATCGTAATATTTTGACTGAGCCATTCTTCCAATCCTATTTCTTCGATTAATTTTTCTGCTTGTCGAATGAGAAGAGCTGCTTCTTCTTTGTTGAAACGACTTAATGTCTCCGGATCTTGCTCTTCCATAAAACCAGCTCCCGCTGTATCGATGAATTCAATAGGCGGTTGATTCGGACGCAGCAATTCAGCACGGACTGACGCATGAGCGATCAGTTCATCTTTATAAAAATAACCAGAGGAGAACTTCATGATAGCTTCATGCATTCTGTATTGCACTTGTAACATGGAGGCGTGAGAAGGATGTTTCTGAATTCCTTTTTCAAAAAGAGTTTCAGCCAATCCAAGTTTGGCAGCCTCATTTGATTTTACAGTAGGCGGTAATTGCATGTGGTCACCTGCTAGAATTACTCGTTGTGCTCTTAGAAAAGGTATCCAGCAGGCGGGTTCCAACGCTTGTCCGGCTTCATCTATAAATGCAGTCTTGTATCTCCTACCTTTCAATACAGGGTGCGATGAGCCCACTAACGTAGCACAGATTACATCACTTTTTTGAAGTAGGTCGTTGGTAATATAGAATTCCAATGTGTCGGCATCTGACTTTAGTTGCCTGGCCTCATCACGTAAAGTCCTTCTTTCCGCTTTTTCAAAATGTCCAAAGCTGCGTTTGTATTTATTGGCCTTTTGTTTTGTCTGCTCCATTTTTTTACGCAACAACCGTAACTCGTCAAAGTTCGGATGTTCCGCGATCCGCGCATCGAGTGTTTTACTCAATGACTGCTCGGTGACGCGTGCAGGGTGACCAATCCTCAATACATTTAATCCTTGTTCACTTAGTTTTTCCACTAAGAGATCAACGGCTGCATTGCTCGGAGCGCATACTAATACTTGCCCTTCTTCTTTTATGGTGTACTTAATCGACTGAACAATGGTAGTTGTTTTACCTGTCCCCGGAGGGCCGTGGATAAAGGCGATATCTTTGCTTTCAATGATTTTATGGGCAGCCTTGAGTTGACTTTCGTTTAAAATGGTTCCTAGTTTCCCTGCCTTGCCGGCAGGCAGGCAGTTTCCGGTTTCTGGTGTCGAGTGGCCGTTAACTGGCAACCGGTAACCGGCAACCCCTTCACCCAACAGTAGCTCCCTAAACTCAGCTATTCTATTATCTTCTGCTTCGATTACTTTTTTTAATGTGTACTCCATCTCGCGATAGCTCATCTCATCGAACATCACATCGACACCTAAAGAACCGCTATCAATCCATTCCGGAAGATCATCCCCGTTTAGAGTGATTACCATGAGATTGTCTCTTACATAATTAATGACGCCATTCTGATGTTGCTTTTCAGATTTGCCGGAGGCATTTGAAAACACGCTCACCATCTTCCCACTTTGAAAAGCATGGGGTTGATCTTTTTGGGTAATGCGTTCCACTTCGATAATAATGCACTCGCCTGTTCCTATGTACTCTTTCGCCAAGCGAACAGGATACCAGGTCATGCCTTCTTTGACACGTGCATGAAGAGGACGCATCAAAACTTTTTGTCGGTATTGCTCTAAGTCAGCCTGACGTTCCAGTTGTAGTAGGCCAAGTGTCTTACGGAGTTGCTCTTTAGAAGATTCCAAAATGAGGGTTTAAAATTCAAAAGTAGCATTAAGGCGAGCATGCGACAAGAGAATGCTATGAATGCGATCCAACTTAAACTCTTAACTTCATCAGATAGTCATCTATATATTCTTGTAACTTTTTTCGCTTGTACTGCATGATGAAACGAGGGTGGGAGAGAGGGATCATCTTAGTAAAGAATTTATGTTCATTATTCAATTCCGTTAAAAATTCAAAATTTTTGCCTTCCCCTAGACAGTAGACCACTTCGCGATTTATTCCCCAACTGAGTTGTTCTTTCAAACTTGCTAGAATAAAGTCCATTAACTTATTTGATAAGCCCTTGACATCATAGTAGTTTAGATTTTTTCCATCCTTTATAAATCCCAGCGGTGAGATAGAACTAAAATAAAATTTTTGATAGAATTGATCACACCCCCCAAAGGCATGAATCATTTCATAAATAAACTCTGATGAGATTTCCTGTTTTTTAGGGAGTTTGTTTTCGATGCCGCAATATTTCTCCAAATTAATGGGATCGGTAAAGGGAACTCCGGTAAGTCCAGATCCAAATCGACCCGGGTTGATTCCCAAGATCATCGTTCGGGTTTTAGTATCGTTATAATACTTTTTGTAAAAACGTTTACTTAGGTACGAGGTAATTGGGTCTTTAAATGGATTTAGGATATCGATATGTTTTGGCAATCGTGCTGAAATGGAAAGATGTTGGTTGAATTGATTGATGCGATCGGATAATAATAGAGTAGGCATGGGGCTTATGACTTGTTATTTATTTGATAATAAACTTAGCAGGTTTATTTACACTCAATGTTCACTTGAAAATTATCAATAAATTCTCTAAATCGTGAATGTTTATCTTCCATTATAGCCCTACATTCCTAATCCTTTTGATATGAAAAAGCGAATTCTTTCCCTACTCTTTGTATTAATATTCAGTTTGGCACGGGCTGATGAGGGCATGTGGTTGGTGCATTTGTTGGGCGAACAAGTCTATAATGACATGGTCAAGCGGGGGTTAAAGCTTTCCAAAGAGCAATTATATAGTATCAATAAAGTGAGCATCAAAGATGCCATTGTCATATTTAATGGTGGATGTACTGGTGAGATAGTAAGCCCGGAAGGCCTGATTTTTACAAACCATCACTGTGGCTATGATGCCATTGCATCAGCCAGTTCAGTTGAACATAATTATTTACGCGATGGTTTTTATGCCAAGTCGAAAGCTGAGGAAATTCCGTCCAAAGGCATGTTCGTTCAATTTTTGGTTCGAATTGATGACGTGTCCGCTCAAGTAGATGAAGCTTTGAAAGGATTAACGGGAATGGAAGCGGCTACTAAATTGAGAGCGGTATCAGCTGAAATCGTAAAGAAAGCAACGGATGGAACTGCCTATGAAGCCAGGCTGGTGCCCATGTTTAAGGGTAACCAACACCTGTTGTTTGTTTACGAGCGTTTTCGCGACATTCGATTAGTGGGGGCACCTTCAGAGAGCGTTGGAAAATTTGGGGGCGATACTGACAATTGGGAATGGCCACGCCACACTGGAGACTTTTCTGTATTTCGAGTGTACATGAGCAAAGAAGGAAAGGCCGCAGAATATTCCGCTGACAATGTTCCCTTGAAGCCAAAGTATTTTTTACCTGTTTCCATCAAAGGATTCAATGATGGTGATTATGCCATGATCTATGGATATCCGGGTGGAACCAACCGATACGAAACTTCTTTTGGAGTAAAGTTAAAAACAGATATTGAAAACCCCGCGATCGTAAACTTACGTGATGTGAGATTGAAACTCATGTTTGAAGAAATGAAGAAAGATCCTGCTGTGCGTTTGAAACTTGCTTCGAACTATGCATCAGTAGCTAACTATTGGAAATTCTTTGATGGAGAAGCCAAGCAGTTATTAAAGTTTGACACCTATGGACAGAAGAAGAAAGAGGAGGAGAAGTTTAATGCGTGGGCAAAAGGAAAACCAGAATATGAAAATATATTCAAACAGTATGAAAAAATTTATCAGGACTGGGCGCCCTATTCCAAGCATCGGATTTATTTGAATGAAGGAATTTTTGGATCTCCCTTGATTGCATTTTCAGCTTCCCTTGGTGCTATGGAACGAGCGCTCACGAAAAAACCTGTGAACGCAGAGGAAGTTCAAAAGGTGAGTGAAAGCTTGGACAAAGCGCGTAAAACATTTCTAGAAAACAGCAACCGTACTTCTGATCAGAAAATTGTTGCCGCTACTTGCCAATACTTTTATAGAGATATTGATCCTGCACAACACCCAACTGGATTTTATGGAATTGTTTCAGTTTATGGTGATTTGAAAGATGAAGCTACATATAAGAAATATGCATTAGACTTATTTGCTAAGACCATGTTATTGGATGATTCAAAATGGAGTGCATTTATTGCTAAGCCAGATTCGACTACCTTACAAAAGGATATGGCATATCAGTATTCTTCTGCGTTCAGCAAAAACTATTCTACGAAGTATGCCTCTTATGCCACCAACTTTACCATTCAGAATAATGATTTGGGTAAAGCTTATTTGAAAGGAGTCATGGCAATGAATCCCACCCAGGTGAGGTATCCCGATGCAAACTTTACGATGCGTACTAGCTTTGGAAATGTAAAATCATATCGTCCGCGAGATGCTGTTTTTTATGATTATGTGTGCACCTTATCTGGTGTAATGCAAAAATATAAGCCCGAGGACTATGAATTTGATTTGCCTGCCAATTTAATAGACGCATACAACAAAAAGGATTTTGGTCAATATAAGGATGCCAAATTGAATGATATTGTAGTGGCTTTTATCACTACGAATGATATCACAGGAGGCAATTCAGGTTCACCGGTATTGAATGCAAAAGGTGAATTGATTGGCCTGGCCTTCGATGGCAACTATGAAGCCCTAAGTCACAAGATTGCTTTTGATAAAGATTTGAATCGAACGATTTGCGTAGATGTCCGCTATGTCTTGTGGTGTATCGATAAGTTAGGAGGAGCGAAGAATATAATTCAAGAGTTAAGTTTGAAATAGAGACCATCTATCTTTTGGACACTACCTTAGAAAGTCTATAGGGTGTAGCTATTTTCTATTCTTTTTTACCATGGGAAGGCCAACTTTTATGGTCAGATGGAGTTGTTTTTTTTAAATAGACTATATTCTATTACTGAATTTATCATTACGTATTTTTCCTGTATTTCTGGCATATATTTACTTAAAATCAAATGTTAGTGTACTTATGCCTTTTAATTGGTCATTCGCTATGTTAAATATGCATCCTACGAAAGCAAGACTTATCACTATACATATTATATTATTTTGCCTGGTATCTACCTTTGGGTTAGCGCAAAATTGGCAAGCTTCCTACAACGATGCATTGGGATATTATAAAGCGGAGGATTTTCAAAATTCTCTATTGACTGCCAAATCAACGCTGGAAAAATATAGAACGGAGAGTAACCTAAATCAGGCATATACCTTACAGCTTATTACTTCTAATTATGTGATGCTGAATGATCCTGACAATGCACTCGTTTTTTGTGATCAGGAGATGAATCTCTTTCAACAGTCGGAAGGCCCCAAGAGCAAGAATTTGGCTGAGGCAATGAAAAAGCAAATTATCTTTTTTCAACAAAAAGGGAACATGCAACTCGCAATGGAAAAATGCAGATTAGCCAGTACACAATTTGAATTGAGTTTTGGAAAGCAGTCACTGCCATTTATTCAATTTTTATCTTTTACCGGAGAAATCGCTTTAGCGGCTAATGATTCTGTACAAGCGAAATTGATATGGAATGAGTGCCTGCCACTCTTAGCGAAGTTTGAAGAGGCCGGAGAAAGTTATGAGCAATTGTTGTTAAATACAGCAGCACTGGAAGAAAACATGCGAAGTTATTCAACTGCAAAAGAAAAATATTTGAAATTAGTTGATTGGGCACAATTAAAACAACGAACTTCTTCTGATTCATACCCAGAAGCAAAGGCCGCACTGCTCAGGCTTGAAAAGAGAGGGACTAATTTACAGTCTTCTCCTGATCAATTAGGTCTAGAGCAATTATTAAAATCAGCTATTTCATTTCAAGAAAGTAAACAGTATGAAAAGGCATTAGAAGTGTTTAAGCAAGGAGAAGATGTAGCGTTAAAGAATAACGTAAATAATAAAACCTCCTTTTCAATTTATCTTAATAACAGTAAACTATTGTTGGAAAGGGGTAATACAAAAGCTGCTTTAAAATCCATAGCGTTAGCGAAGGCACAAGGTAATGCACTATTCTCGCCTGATTCATTCGAACTTATTGTTGTTGAATTGGTGAATGCGGATATATTATTTTCAGCTGGCTTAGTTGAAGAGGCGATTGATCGGTATCGAGTAATTTCTCTATTGGCAACAAGTGACAATTTAGAAAGAATAGCTCCTTACTTTACGTATTCTGGTAATCTTCTTTTAAATGCAGATAGGCCACAGGTTGCCTTAAAATTGATTCAACCAGCCTTGTCACTACTTGCTAAGCGTAGTTCGAAAATTTCATTGCCTTTGATTTCTATTGCAATAATATATTGTGAAGGTCAGATGTCTTTGAATCGCCTTGATTCAGTTCTGCATTTATTGAATCAACCGCTTTTCAATCAGGCAGCAATCGTATTAGAGCTTAAAAAAGTGGAAGCTCTTCAACTGAGGGGAGACTGGTCAAAAGCAATCGATCACTTAAAATTAGTATCAAGCAGATTACCACTTTCAGGCTTTGAAAAAGGTTCAATTGATTATCAGATGGCACGGGCCATGCATTCGTTGGGAGAATACGTGGAGGCCGAAAAATATTATCAACGAGCCTCACAAACATTTGGACCAGCTTATCCGGAAGATGCCTGGCAAGTTTCTAATTCATTGGCTACTTTATATAGCACTCTGGGAAATCATGATAGATCAGAGAAGGAACTAACAGCTTTACTGGCTACTGTTCCATCATCACACCCGCTTTATCTCACCTTACAACAGAATTTAGCGGCTAACTATATTGAAACAAATCAGATACAGAAGGCTAAATTGCTTCAAGAGAAGATTGTTTTGGTAGAAAAAGATAGAGTCGGTGAGAATCACCCTGATTATGGTTTCGCGCTTTCTAATTTAGGTGCATTGTATTTACGTGAACGTAATTATAAGGAAGCACAAAAGTTATTTGAGAAGGCATTATTAATTTCCAAAACGAATTTTGGTGATCACCATCCTGCTTATGCTGTTCAGGAACTTAATTTGGGCGTTACTTTAAAAGATATGGGTGTTTATGAGAAGGCGAGCGATCTTCTGCAACATGCCCTAAAAGTATTTTTAGAAACCACAGGCAATACTCACCCTAACTATGTTCAATGCGAATATAATCTGGCCATGGTCTATAAGCGAATAGGTAAAATAGAATTGGCTATTCCATTAATGTTACATGTGGGTCAGTTTTACAAAAAGCAAATCATTGATTTGTTTCCTGCGATGAATGAACAGGATCAAGTTTCATTTTATAACAAGATTAGTAAACCAATACAAGATTATCAGCAATTTATTGTCGAACTTAATAATTCTCGACCTGATTTACTTGCTCAGCTTTTTGATTTTCGCCTTGTATCAAAAGCCATGTTGTTGAATTCTTCCACTAAAATAAGGAAGCAAATTTTGTCTGGGAACAATACTAAATTGAAAGATCAATTTTTATTATGGTTAAAACTAAAGGATCAACTTGGCCAGTTATATAGTTCCGGTGATAATATGAAAGCCACCAATCAAACCAAGATAGCTCAGTTGGAAGAGAGAGCCAATAGTATTGAAAGCGACATGGCAAAACAGTCTTTGCTCTTTAAAGTTAAACAAGAGGAAAGTGAAATTACATGGAGAAAGATACAAGCAACTTTGAAACCAGCGGAGGCTGCTATTGAGGTCATTCGGCTTGGTGCCACAATAAGAACAGATTCTGTTTCATATGCTGCGTTGATTATTCGGAAAGATAAGCCATATCCAATGCTGGTTATTTTTAAGAAGGGTAAAGCGATGGAGGGAAGAGAGTTTAAATATTATCGGAATCATATTATTCATGAGCAACTTAATGCTCGTTCATTTTCTGTTTTTTGGAAGGATTTAGAAGTAAACCTAAATGGAATACAAACGATATTTATGTCACTAGACGGTGTTTATAATAAGATAAACCCCGCTACACTTTATGATCCTGAAAACGCTGATTATTTAGCGGGTCGATATAAATTTGTTTTATTGTCCAACTTGCGGGATCTTAATTCTAAGACCAACGTTGTCTTGAAAAATAAAAAGGCAAGTCTTATTGGCTTTGCGAATTTTGGAGAGAGTAATAAGAAAGGTGTCCCACAACAACGGACAGGGTTGAATAAAGGCATTCAGTCATTTTTATCTGATGAAATGCCATCATTGCCGGGAACGAAAATAGAAATAGCTAAAATTGACAGCATGTTAAGAAAATCATCCTGGAAGTCATCCGTTTTCCAGGGCAGTGAAGCGACTGAATCTAATATCAAATCAATAGAAAATTCTTCAGCCATTCATATTGCAACACATGGCTTTTTTATAGAAACTTTAGAAGAGGAGGAGCCGGTAGTACTTTCTTCAAACAAAGAAATTGTAAATAATCCTTTGTTGCGATCAGGACTTATTTTAAGTGATGTGGGCAGCACATCATCAAATAGCCAACTTAACAAAGTCGATGATGGCTTTCTCACTGCCTATGAAGTGAAAAATTTGAATTTTGAAGAAACTGATTTTGTGGTGCTTTCTGCCTGTGAAACAGGATCTGGCGAAGTTAGAAATGGGGAGGGAGTTTATGGATTACAACGGGCATTTTTGCTAAGCGGTGTGAATAATGTTATAATGAGCCTTTGGAAAGTGGACGATCAGGCAACACAAGAATTAATGGTTAAATTTTATCTAAAACTTCTTGAGGGTAATGACAACGTAAATTCTTTACGTCTTGCTCAATTAGAACTTAAGAAGAAGTATCCATTTCCGTATTATTGGGGCAGTTTCATCTTAGTTGGGAAGCCCTAGTGTTTAAATAGTCTTCTAATGAAAATACGTCATATTGTTTTATTTCTCTTTGGATGCATTGAAATCTTTGCACAAGATGTTTCGTCTGGAAAAAAAATTATCTCTGAAATAAGTACTACAAAGTACCATGAATTAGCACCTTCTGTGAGTGCAGATGGAAAGAGAATGGTCTTTGAATCCAACACCAACGAAAAAAAGGGTTGGGAGCTCTTCGAATCTCAGCTAAGTCAAACTGGTTTATGGAGTACTCCTGTTCCGCTTACTTCTATTAATGAAAAATGTAATTTCTTAGCCGGCCCAAGTATTAGCTATGATGGAAACCGTTTGTACTATACTGCCTTTATTGAGGGCATTTCTCAATCAGAAGATATCTATTACTCGGACCGAACTGGGGAAAACAGTTGGAGCTCACCTATCAGCATAGGTATTCCAATAAATACAGAGGATAATTATGAGGGATTCCCTTCTATTTCCTCGGATGGAAATAGTATTTATTTTATTCGCATAAATATGGAAAAGGGCTTGGAACAAAAGGATAAGGAGCCATGTTTCGTGATTTTTGTTTCTAAGAAAATGTCAGATGGTAAATGGGATGAGCCTGTGCCCTTGCCGGCACCCATCAATATGGGATGTGAACGAGATCCTAAAATTATGGCAGATAATCGAACACTTATCTTTTCTTCTATTCGAGAAGGGGGGAAGGGTAAATATGATATGTATCAATCTACCAAGCAAGATGACCAGTCATGGACAGATCCCGTTGCTCTTGATTTTATTAATTCAACAGACAATGATCAATCACCTTGTATTTCAGCCTCTGGTGAAAATATGATGTTTTATACGAAAAATGATATTTATACAATCCCTATTCCTGAAAAATACAGGCAAAATGTAAACACTGTTGTGCAAGGAAAGGTATCCGATAGTAACCTCCATTCGGTTGTTAAAGTGCAAATCAAAGTGTCCAATCTAACTACGGGATATGAATTCGCCACTGAAAATAGCACGGTTGATGGTGAATTTAGCTTCGTCCTAAGTGCCGGAAGTAAATACAGTATTAAGTTTAACAATGAGTCATTTTTACCTGATTCTATTACGATAGATCTCCAAAGGGTAAAAAACTATCAGCTTATCCGAAGAGATATATTATTAAAATCATCTGCGGAGATTTCTATTAACGTAATTGATAAAGATCTTCACAAGCCCGTAAGCACTTGGTTGAATGTTAGTCAGGCAACTAAAGTCATCTATAATGACTCATTAAGTATTGTACAACAACCACTCAAACTAACCTTCGAATTTCCTTTTGATTACCATATTCGATTATCCAAGGACCAATATACACAGGGAATTGAAAACTGGATTTTTAAAGAGCGTAGAACGAAGTTTAACCCTAAACTGATGTTAAGTGTAGAGCACGAAAAAGTTGCATTTGTTGCAAATGTAATTAGCGTGACGACCAAGCAAAAGGTAAAAGTGAAGGTGTACATTCAAAATAAGGGAGAGGATGAACTTATTATTGCCATTGCTGGTGAATCCGTTTTATTGAGAAAAGGAGACAAATATCAAATCATTACAGCAAGCGAAGAGGGATACTTTTTCTCTCAAGCGGAAATAGTAGCGGGTGCAGTAGACTCTATTGAGTTGATTACTGTGCCTATTGAATTGCATGCTCAGCTCACATTAAATAATATCACTTTTGAATCTAATTCCTCCGAACTAAAAAGCACTTCTCAGTTTGAACTGGATCGAATCTTTGATTTGATGAAAGTTAACCCAAAGCTTGTGATTGAAATATCTGCGTATACGGACGATGTAGGTGAGAAAAATATAAATTTAATATTATCAGAAAAACGTGCACGCAGCGCTTGGACATATCTTATTAATAAGGGAGTAACCGCTGAAAGACTGGTGCCTAAAGGTTATGGAGAGTCACGGCATATTGCTCCTAATGACACAAAAGAAAATAGAGCAAAAAATAGAAGAGTCGAATTGCGTGTTCTAAAAGTATCATGATGACACGGATATGCAGGATGGCTTTAAATAGTAATCTAGGCTTACAGAGTTGTATTGCAATGCACAATGTATTCGATGCCTCTAATAATTGAAATGGTTCAGGATTACTATTATGAGTTAAGCATTAAATTGACTCGTTCAATCTTGATGATTGTAATTCAAAAAGAATAATATTTTACCCTTAGTTCTTATAAGGAAAGTCACGAAGATTTTTGCGATTTCTCCACTTGTCCGGATTAAGATTCGTAAAAGTATCCTCAAATCCTTTGCTCAGGTAAATCGGCTGCACATCTGCATGATGGATGGTTATTATTTTTGAAATTATTTCAGTGCCTGTTTGTAGAATAAGTGGTGTGATTCCATAATAGCCATTGTTCCGCATGACAACAGATCCGGCAATACTGGCCATCGATAGTAAGGTTGCTTCTGTGCCTGAATGTTTCTTAAAAATAGTATAATGGACAGTGATGATACCGTCAACTTTCAATACTTCACAAAGTAATTTTCTGCTATAAAAGGATAAGCTGTCAATATGAATACCACCCTTATTCAATAAATTATAAGTAGTATCAGGACACTGAACAGTAATCATCAGACGAAATTGGAAAGAATGAATTGGCAGATTCTTTACCTATAGGATGAAAAAATGTTTTACTATCTATCCAAAATCTTCGCCTTCAATCGCTTTATTTTGTATTGAAGTGTTAGAGAGGCCATAACTAGTGGAAGTCTTACATTGCCATTCCCGATATTCAGTAGCTTTAAAAGATACTTAAGTCCAACAGGGTTTCCTTCCTCATACATCAGTCCATTAATTTCCAATAATTTGAAAAGTTCAGTTTGCGCTTTGTGGTATTTTCCAAGCATCGCATATTCTTTAACTTTCTTGAAGATTACCGGATAGGCATTTGCTAACACGGAAATGACTCCAACCCCTCCAATAGAGTATAGTGGTAATGTAAGTAAGTCATCACCTGATATCAGTAGAAAATCTTCTGACTTATTTTTAGCAATGTGCATACATTGTTCTAAGTTACCCGAAGCTTCTTTGATACCGATGATCTTCTTATTCTTAGCTAATCGCAATGTGGTGTGGGCAGTCAGATTGGAAGCAGTGCGTCCTGGTACATTATAGAGAATGATTGGCACTGGACTTACTTTTGCCACCGCCATAAAGTGTTGGTAGATTCCTTCTTGAGAAGGCTTGTTGTAATAAGGGCTCACTGAAAGCAACGCATCTACACCTTGTAAGGCCGTTGATTTAATTTCTTCAATGACGCTTTGTGTGTTGTTGCCACCTATTCCATATACAATGGGGAGTTGCTTTGGATTGTTTTGAATAATAAATTGAAGCACTCTCTTTTTCTCTTCCTTGCTTAGTGTCACCGATTCTCCGGTTGTGCCCATCACTACCCAATAGTCAACAGCTTTGGCAGTATGCTTCAGTAATTTTTTTAAAGAACTAAAATCAACAGCGCCTTTTTCATCGAAAGGTGTGACCAGCGCCACGCCAGTGCCATAAAATAATTTAGAGGAAGCCATTATTATCTTAATTGCTTAGTGTATTTGTACATAGTTTCTATCAAGCCCTTGGCAGTGCCGTTTTGCTCGATCATCATTTCAAAGAAGGGGCTTTCCAATTCACGGAATCTTCCTATCCGACAATGTGCTTTGCTGCGCGCCATTATATTTAGAATTAAGGGATTTGATTCTGTATCAATACAAAAAAGATAATCGAAGGAAGTTTGTGAAAATTGAATGGCTTTGTCTGAATTAAGATTGCCCCAAAAATTTAAATCTTCAATGGAGAAAAAATCAAATAAAAATTCGTAATTCTCTTTTTTCTTAGGAAGATATTCCAACACTTGAACTTTTTTTCCTTCTTTTTCAAGTAGGTGGATGAATTCTTTGATGCCTTGATGCTTTTGCTGGTTTTCCACAGTAAAGATGATGCCTATGGAATGAGCTTGTTTATATGGAATGCTGGCTCGCAGAGTCGTATTCTTCCGCAAAGCAGACCGGGTACGCATTTTTAGGAAATTCATTTTGAACATGGCCGAAATCTAATAAGAATGAACGCAAGCTACAAACCAATAACGGAGAGATTTGGTATAATATCAATACAAGGGAGAAGTAATAACCTATTGCAACATTGCCTCGAATTCATCAATACCTATAATCGTGATGCCTAGCTTCCTGGCTTTTTCCAATTTGGATGGCCCCATATTGTCTCCGGCAAGTAAGTAGTTTAGTTTACCGGAAACCCCTGATAGCACTCGTCCTCCGTTTGCCAAGATGATATCTCCCAATTGATCCCGTTCATATTTTTCAAATGTGCCTGAAATAACAAAGGAACGCCCTTCTAATTTATTGCTGACTTTCTCCGGCTCTTTCTCCGTTGATTCGAATTGCAAGCCTGCTCGCTTCAAGCGCTCTATTTCCCGAAGATTCGCTTTCTGACTAAAATAGTGGACTACACTTTGGGCAATTTTTTCGCCTACTTCCGGTACTTGCAAAAGTTGGTCATAGCTTGCGATAGCAAGTTGATTCATGTTCTTGAAGTAGCGAGCTAATTTTTCTGCTACCGTTTTTCCTACAAATCGTATTCCGATGGCAAATAATACATCTTCGAAGGGTACAGATTTGGAGGCTTCTATTCCTGCGAGCATGTTCTCGGCTGATTTATCTTTTATTTTTTCCAGCCGTACGAAGTCCTCCTTTTTTAACTCATATAAATCAGCAGGTGACTTTACCAAGCCAAGATCGTAAAGCTGTTTAATCGTTTGCTCTCCAAGGGAATCGATATCCATCGCTTTGCGTTGAATGAAATGTTCGATACGGCCTTTAATTTGAGGCGGACAGCCATGCTCATTCGGACAATAATGATTGGCTTCACCTTCTTTTCTGACTAAGCTTGTTCCGCATTCGGGGCAGGTAGCGATATATACGATTGGCTCAGAAGAACTTTTTCTTTTAGTAAGATCTACAGCCGTAACTTTTGGAATGATTTCTCCGCCTTTCTCAACGAAGACATAATCACCAATACGTAAATCAAGACGAGCAATTTCATTCGCGTTATGCAGCGAAGCTCGCTTTACCGTTGTGCCGGCTAACAATACAGGTTCCAATTCAGCAACCGGTGTGAGGGCACCCGTACGACCTACCTGATAGGTAATTCCATTCAATTGCGTGACAATGCTTTCGGCCTTGTACTTATAAGAAATAGCCCATCTCGGCACTTTAGCGGTGGCGCCTAATTGCTGCTGTTGGTCAAGCCTGTTAACTTTAATAACTACTCCATCGGTTTCCAGGGGCAAGCTAGATCTATGTATTTCCCAATAGGAAATATAATCTACGACTTCTGCCATGTTTTTACATTTACGATAAGTAGGTGATACTTGTAACCCCCATGTTTCCATCTGATGAATGGCCGCTTCATGCGTTGCTGCGGTTATTTCTTCTCCTAATAAATAATACACGTAGCAATCAAGTTTGCGTTTCGCGACTTCTTTACTGTCCTGCATCTTGAGTGTGCCTGAAGCAGTATTTCGTGCATTGGCATACGTTTCTTCACCGATGTCTTCTTGTTCTTTATTGAGCTGGTTAAATATTTTCTTTGTTAAGAATACTTCCCCACGTACTTCAAATGTTTTTGTAATATCCCCGGCTTTAATTTTTAGGGGTAGACTTCGGATGGTTTTAACATTCGCAATCACGTTATCACCTCGTACTCCATCTCCTCGTGTGATCGCTTTGGTCAGAAGACCATCCTCATAAATCAAGCTAATTGAAACGCCATCAAATTTCAATTCACAGAAATATTCGTAGGCTTCGCCTTCCAGTCCTTTTGCAACCCTGCTGTCAAAGTCTTGCAATTCTTCTGTAGTGTACGTATTGCCTAATGACAACATGGGATAGCGATGTACTACGTTTTCAAATTCTTTGGTGATGGTACCGCCCACTCGTTGAGTAGGAGAGTCTGCGAGTTTTAATTGGGGAAACTGTTCTTCTAATGCAATTAACTGTTTGAGTAATTGATCAAACTGAAAATCTGAGATTTCTGATTTATTTTGTTGGTAATAGAGATCGTTGTGGCAGTTTACCTGATCAGTAAGCTGTTGAATAAGTTTTTGAGCTTCTGCGGAAGACATTGTAGAATTAAGTTATTCGCAAATTAAAAATTCTTTGACTGGTAAAGATATTTAGCGGCTAGAACTTTTAACATGCTTCAAGGTCAGTTTATAGTTGTGCAAAATGTAGGAGTTGGCAGGCCGTTAAGCCGGCCGTTTCTGTGCGCAAGCGATTTAAGCCTAAACTCACTTTATTAAAATCACGGGCAAGTGCAGTTGCTAATTCGTCTTTTGTAAAATCGCCTTCAGGTCCAATAAGCACTAAGTATTTTTTCTTGGGTTGAATCAGTGATTTTAGATGCACCTGATTCGAACCATCCACATAGCCAATAAATTTTTGGTCTGCAGGAGTGGATAAGATTTTTTGGAATGGCACCATGGCATGAATTTGGGGAAGCCAGGCCTGTTGCGATTGCTTCATGGCGCTGATGGCAATTTTTTCCAGTCGGTCGATTTTGATCACTTTGCGTTCTGAACTATGACATTGAATAAAGCTAATTTCATGAATGCCCATCTCTGTAGCTTTTTCAACGAACCATTCCGTCCGGTCTATGTTCTTGGTAGGCGCTATAGCGATATGGATCGTGTAGTCACCCGTGGCAATAGTTTTTTTCTCAATAATTTCAAACTGGCATTTTTTGATGGTTGATTGGGTAATGCGGCCGGTATACATCATCCCTCTTCCATCGGTAAGAAAGAGGTTGTCATTCACAACCATTCGCAAAACTTTTACGGCATGTCGTGATTCTTCTTCATCCAGCGTGAGAACTCCTTCCTGAATATTCGGTTGATAGAAAAGATTCACAACAAATCGAGTTCAATACTCTTTAGGAGTAAGATTCTTTAAGCTTTTTCATGAACTCTAAATAATTAGTCATCGCCTGCTCTTTGGAAAGGCCTTTTTTAGCTGACCAGGCATCATATTTTGCAATGGCTTTAAAATCAAAACCACCGGGTCTATCGCTTGCGACATTTCCATCAGTAGCTTGTTTATAAAGACCATACATTTCCAGAAGTTCTTCATTAGATGGGCGCTTGCTCAGGTCTTTTGACTTAGAGACAGCCTCATTAAAATCTTCAAGAAGTGCCATGGCAGTAGTGATTAAAATAAAAGTCCATAGCTGAAGAGTAGTCTTCCGCTATGGACTAACAGTTATCTTTTATTGATGGGAATATATTCTCTCAAATTTTGACCGGTATATATCTGACGCGGACGACCTATTGGTTCTTTATTTTCTCTCAACTCTTTCCATTGTGCGATCCATCCCGGCAATCTGCCCATGGCAAACATAACCGTGAACATATCAACAGGAATGCCTAAGGCACGGTAGATGATACCGGAATAGAAGTCTACGTTAGGATAAAGTTTACGCTCAATAAAGTAAGGATCGCGCAAGGCTACTTCCTCCAACTTCATCGCAATTTCCAATATCGGATCATTGACACCCAACTTATTCAGTACATCATCTGTTGCTTTCTTAATGATCTTCGCACGCGGGTCGAAATTTTTATAAACACGATGCCCAAAACCCATCAGGCGGAAGCCTGAGTTTTTATCTTTCGCTTTATTGATCCATTTTTCAATACCGCCTCCATCTTTTCTAATTTCTTCTAGCATTAATATTACCTCTTGATTAGCCCCACCATGCAATGGCCCCCAGAGGGCATTGATTCCAGCAGAAATGGAAGAATAGATGCTAGCTTTTGAAGAACCTACGATACGTACTGTGGAGGTAGAACAGTTTTGTTCATGGTCAGCATGCAGAATCAATAGTTTATCAAGGGCATCGGCCACCACCGGATCTACTTCATATTGTTCTGCCGGCAAGGCATATAGCATTTTTAAGAAACGGGCACTATAACTCAGCGTATTGTCAGGGTAATTTACCGGATGACCCACCGCATTTTTATAGGACCAAGCCGCAAATGTGGGCATTTTGGCCAACGAGCGTACAATACTCAAATAGACACCTTCGGCAGACCGGTTAGGATCAAGTGATTCAGGATAGAAAGCTGTTTGTGCGCAAAACATGGATGCCAGCACGCCCATGGGGTGTGAGGTTGAAGGAAAGCCATCCAAAATTTTCTTAATGTCTTCATGAACCATTGTATGATTCTTGATGTCACCGGAAAATTTAGCCTGTTGTTCACTGGTCGGCAACTCGCCAAAGATTAACAAATAGGCAACCTCCAGAAAGGTTGATTTGGCTGCTAAGTCCTCAATGGAATATCCGCGATAACGAAGAATACCCTTATCTCCATCCAAAAAGGTAATGGCACTTTTAGTAGCTCCCGTATTTTTGTAGCCATAATCTAATGTGATTACGCCAGCGTCTTCTAACAGGGTGCTGATGTCCAGGCCTCTTTCGTTTTCAGTCCCTTCAACAATGGGAATTTTGTACGATTTCCCATCTATAATTAGTTCTGCTGTTTTCG
>JANPBK010000048.1:0-1688 GCA_031430395.1 Cyclobacteriaceae bacterium | reverse complement strand
AATAGCTCGAAAGCAAACAATGGAAATGGCAGAACAATTAGTGGAACGAATTTAATACACTACTAACTCGACTGAGAGTATGTTAAAAAATATAAAAATTAGTACTAAGGTAACGCTTCTAATCCTGATCATTTCTTTGGTCACGGTATTATCAATTGGCTTATTCACTTTACAAATCAATGTAAATGCAAATAGAGAAAAGTTAAACACCAATCTTTCTGTGATTGCTGATAACCGCGTTGCATTACTAAACCATTACTTCGACCATATTGCTAGCATCGCACACTTTTTTCAAAACTCTAAGCAAATTGGAGGACAACTTATAACCTCTCCTGATTCTTTAAAGTCGACATTGATCCAAATTAAAAACGACAACGGGTTCAATGAATTATTTATATCAGATGTCAATGGCTCAATCAAGGTGTCATCAGATGATAAATCAAGACATTTCGCTGATCCTGATGGTTCTTTCCTCCGTCAGTCTTTAAGTGGACTTCATTTTAGCAGTATTAGAAAAGAAGGAACATCCTATTTAGTGTATGTCGGCTCTCCGATCCAGGACAAAATCATAATTTTTTCTATTGATTTAAGTGCGATCTACAAATCGCTGGAAGATACCAATGGATTGGGCACTACGGGCGAAGCTTTTATTGGTATCGAAGATCTAACAACAAAAAAAATAATTTTGGCAAGTCCTCTGCGCAATGATGCTGGTGCATTTCTCAAATTCTTCAGTGAAGACAGACGGGAAACAAAAGAGATAAAACTAGCTTTGGAAGGCAAAAATGGTTTCGCAACAGGACACGACTACCGGCAAAAAGAAGTATTTGTTGCCTATCGAAAAGTGAATCAAGCACCTTGGGCGTTGATTGTAAAGATAGATTCAGATGAACTCAATGGTCAAGGCAAAGAACTAAGTCAAATCTATTTATTTGGTGGCTTAACCATTGTTTTAATGGCTGTCCTTATATCAATTCTATTTTCCAGATCGCTCACACAACCTCTCAACTCCATGCGCGATACGTTAGATATGGTATCGAAAGGCATTTTACCTGACAAAATAGAAGCAGCCAGCAGTGATGAATTTGGTCAAATGGCGGTGAAGGTAGATGGACTTGTTCAGACATTAAAGAGTAGCGCACAATTTGCTCGATTGGTTGGAGAAGGGAAATTTGATGCAGACTACCGTCCTGCTAGTGAAAATGATACCCTCGGACTTTCGCTTTTAAATATGCGAGAGAATTTGATTGACAATGAGCGCAAAGACACAGAACGAAATTGGATTGTTCGTGGGGTAGCTGAGGTGGCGGAAATCCTTCGGATGCATGATTCATTAGATGCATTAGGTGATGATGTCATCCAATTTATTATTGAAAAAATCGGTGCGTTGCAAGGAGCCTTTTACATCGTGAATGATGAAGGCAGAGAAAAATTGATCGAGCTTAGGGCGAGCTTTGCCTATAGTAGAAAAAAATATTTAAAAAAATCATTCCGGTTTGCTGAAGGGTTAGTGGGACAAGCTGCAGCCGAAAAAGATTTTGTGTTGCGTACTGAAATTCCCGATGAATATGTGACACTTTCTTCAGGTATATTGGGTGACCAAAAACCTTCGTGCATTTTGATCGTACCTTTAATAACGAATGAAGAAGTCTATGGAGTAGTAGAGTTTGCCGGATTGAAAAAATTCG
>JANPBK010000047.1:0-2122 GCA_031430395.1 Cyclobacteriaceae bacterium | reverse complement strand
GATACTAGAAAGGAACCACGTACAATTCTTCACCGCAGTCTGTCATGAGTGGCTGAGGCTGCTCGAAACAGATGACGCCAAGCAAATTATATTAGAAGCCCTGCGCTATCGAATAGCTGTAGGGCAAATCAAAGTGTGCGCATTTGTTATCATGCCCAATCATATTCACTTAATCTGGCGGGTGCAAAACGGATACAACTTAGAAGATGTGCAGCGCGACTTTCTAAAATATACGGCCAAGGAATTGAAAGCTATGCTAAAAATAAAAGA
Organism: Cyclobacteriaceae bacterium; assembly: GCA_031430395.1. GTDB lineage: Bacteria > Bacteroidota > Bacteroidia > Cytophagales > Cyclobacteriaceae > ELB16-189. Next base: position 1,852 of record JANPBK010000047.1, on the reverse strand, counting down.
GGGAGAACTAGGTCTCGAAAAACTGTTTGTTGGGCTAAAGGATCGAACATTTCAGGTATGGAAGCGGAATTCGATGAACATAGATTTAGTGCATGAATGGTTCTTCAAACAAAAATTTGATTATCTCCATAACAATCCCTGCCAAGCTCATTGGAATTTAGCAGAAAGACCAGAAAAATATAAGTATAGTTCTGCGAGATTTTACGAAGATGGAGCAGATGAGTTTAGTTTACTAACTCACTACTCTGAAATTTGAGGAGAGAGGTTGCTGATCAGGTTCCCATGTCAAACTAACTAAAAAGCATTACTAAAAATCTATATTGATTTCAGACTGAGTTTGACATGCGAGCAGAAAATTGATCGTGTTTTAGTTGGTCGCCTGACCAACTACTTAAGAAACTAATTAAAACGCCACATTAATAATCTAATTTGATGTAAGACTGAGTTTGACTTGCGAGTAGAAAATTGTTGGTCAGGCGACCAACAATAACTGAGGCGACCAACAATAACAGGTGCATTAACCTCTGCTCGTTCAATAAATAAAAAAGCCCCCGAAAATTCGGGGGCTTTTTTTTTATGGGTGCTCGTATTTTGCAAATGCCTACTCTATCCACGCCATCGTGCGCTTCACCGCTTTCTGCCATCCTTTGTATAAATGAGTGCGCGTTGTATCATCCATTTGCGATGTAAATCGTTTTTGAATTTTTCTGTTCTTCACAATATCTTCTTTCTTCCACAAACCAATTTGAATGCCCGCCAGATAAGCTGCTCCCTGCGCTGTAGACTCAATTACTTCGGGTCGTTCCACTTCTGCGCCTAAAATGTCTGCTTGAAATTGCATGAGAATATTATTCGCACAAGCGCCACCATCTACTTTCAAGCTCGCCAATTTTAAACCGGCATCTTCCTGCATAGCGTTGAGTATGTCTTTTGTTTGATAGGCCATGGATTCTAAGGTAGCCTTGATGATGTGATCTTTTCCTGTGTCACGTGTCAAGCCGAAAATGGCACCGCGGGCATACATGTCCCAATAAGGCGCACCTAATCCCGCGAAAGCAGGAACCACATACACTTCATTCGAGCCTAAGGCTTTCATGGCGAAATACTCCGAGTCTTTTGATTGATCAATCAAATGCAAACTGTCACGCAGCCATTGCACTGCTGCTCCTGCAATAAATACGCTGCCCTCCAAAGCATACTCTACTTTTCCCTCGAGTCCCCAGGCGATGGTGGTAATCAATCCATTTTTTGAATGTTGAATTTTTGATCCCGTATTCATCAGCATGAAACATCCCGTGCCATAGGTATTCTTTGCCATGCCCGGTTCAAAACAAGCCTGACCAAAGAGTGCCGCCTGCTGGTCGCCAGCTACACCGGCAATCGGAATTTCGATACCATTTAAGTTCCAAGTTCCAAAAGCAGCTGCGGAAGGTTTTACTTCTGGTAAAAGTGATTTTGGAATGGTTAATTCTTGCAACAACTTTTCATCCCATTTTAAATCCCGAATGTTGTACACCATGGTGCGCGATACATTCGAATAATCCGTGACATGACTTTTCCCGTTGGTCAATTTCCACATCAACCAGGTGTCAATGGTTCCGAAAGCAAGGTCTCCCCTTTCCGCTTTCTGTCTTACACCCGCCACGTTATCCAAAATCCATTTAATCTTTGTTCCTGAAAAATAGGAGTCAATGACCAGTCCTGTGTTTTGTCTTACGTATTCTGTAAGTCCTCTCGTTTTTAAGTCTTCACATATGGATGCCGTGCGCTTATCTTGCCACACGATGGCATTATAAACTGGCGCTCCTGTTTTTCGATCCCAAATGACTGTCGTCTCGCGTTGGTTAATAAT